>CAYMGN010000010.1:7235-25419 GCA_964389995.1 uncultured Candidatus Peribacteria bacterium
TATCTCCAACGGACCTGGTGATCCATCACTACTAAAACCACTGCACCAAACTATTAGTAAAGCTTTTGAACTAGACAAACCAATTTTTGGTATCTGCCTCGGAGTGCAGTTGATGGCTCTCGCCGCTGGCGCCAAAACTTACAAACTCAAATTTGGTCACCGTTCTCAAAACCAACCTTGTGTGGATGTGGACACTGGCCATTGCTACATCACCAGCCAAAACCACGGCTTTGCCATCAAAGAAAACACCCTCCCAAAGGACTGGCAAGTCTGGCTCCGCAACGCCAACGATGAAACGATCGAAGGCATCAAACACAAAACAAAACCCTTCTTTGCCTGCCAATTCCACCCTGAGGCCACCCCCGGCCCCACCGACACCATGCACTTTTTCGATCAGTTTGTGAAGATACTCTAAAAAAGCTCAGATGATCAAGCAAACATCCTCCCTCCTCCTCGCAATTCAACTATTCGGATTCATCGTCGGCTTCCTCATGAGCGTCTATCTCAATGTAGATATCGGTATTGCCAAAATTATTTTCAAAACATTAGGTTATATTACCACAACTACGATCCTCATCTCTTGTCTGGGACTAATCCCCGCCATTATCATCCAATATCGCCAAGAAACAAAAGGCAAACAACTAAAACCGGGACAAAAAGAATCTCTCATCGCCAAATACCTATTTTTTCTCCCTTTCACCTTTTTTGCCATCTCCATGTTTGGTCTCTTCAACATGGGAGGCTTTTTTAATGAACGAAACCTCATCCCCTCACTATACATTCTCATTTTCAGATTTTGCGGTTTATCCAGCTTTTTCATTGCCATGCTCAGTATCCCCACCGCCATCATCCTCAGCATCATCAGCGCCCTCGATCGTAAGAATATTTCAATTTAAAATAAAATAATGACAAAAATGACTAACAACAAAAAAGCAGCAAAGAAAATCATACTCACGCTTTTAGGAATACAATTCCTTACCTATATTATTAGACAGATAATAGTTGCCAATTCCTCAGAAATTACAGAAAAAGTTACAGCACATCTCTTAACCATTGGATTCTTCAACAAAATAGCTGGTATCATCCTCTGCCTTTATCTTATACCAACAATCATCGTTTTTTACCTTAAAAAAGGTAAAGATAATGAACCGGGAAAACAAGAGATAAGAAGCGCCAAATATTGTTTTTTTGGACCACTAATAATCATCTGTCTTTCACTTTTACAAGTGATATTCACAAACATACTTTTTCCTACTGATATTGGGATAAATCAGGTTTTTATGTTGTTTTTTGGTTTATATGGTCTCATCGGAACAATAGGCTTAATTTTCGGCACACCCGCAGCTATTATCCTCACCATCATGGGATACGCCGACAAAAAAAATATTCAAACTAAATGAAAACTCAAACACTAAAAAAATACCTCTCCTACTTCCCTTTCCTCAAACAGTTACCAAAAAAACACTAGAGCAATTAGATCAAAGAAAACGGCATTAGCTTTGCAGCCTACCAAAAGCCGATCAAAATCAAACTTTAACGATTAAATAAAACTAAAAATTTGTCTATCAATTGACCAAAGATTGCCGCTTCTAATCTACCTACCTTTCTTTTAACAATTGATCGATTCAAAGTGGCTATTTTGGCATAGCGCACATAAGACTTCTTCGGCAAAGACCCCTCATTCAGATTTTTAGTAGTAATGGGAAATTTGTGATCGCCTGAAGATTTTGAAGTAATACCCATCAAAATAAAATCATTATATTGTGGATCAACCCAAACAACGAGAGCCGGACGCGTTTTCACAGCATTTAAATCGGTAAAAGGAAATGGAATCAATACTATATCCCCTTTTTCAATTTTTTGTCGATTGCTTTTCATTGTAAAATTGTTCGTAGATATCATCATCTTCATTATTCCAAAACTCAAAACTCTTGGCGGAGAGTGCTCCAAAGTCTTTTAATTCATCTTTTTCATCAATAAACTTCACCTCAACCGGTTTCAAAATAATATTTTTCCCCTTTGTATAAATCACAAACTGTTTGTAAGGAATATTATCTCTAACCTCTTTTGGCAAAGTAAATTGTCCCTGTGAAGAAATATTTACTAGTTTCATAAAAAAATAAAATATTTTTATAATAAAATTATAAAGTATATTCCAAAAAAAATCAACAAAAGAAAAAACCCTGAAGGAAATCCTTCAGGGAACAGATCTACTAGCACTAGGCTAACTTTTGTTTTTATTTTTGTTACCTCCTAACCAAAGGCTTCGGTAATAGTTTTTAGCCTTACCACCGGCCGTCTGGGCTCCCCTCTGGACTGCATAAGGCAGAAAGCAGTGAGGCAGAACGTTGTCTAGATCAGTCTAGACTTCAGCGAGACCAGACACACTGGGAGTAGTCGAATGTGGTTGAAGAGATTTGATTTTAACCGCAGCGTACTAACAGTACGTGAGGATTAAAATCAAATCTCTGAAGCCGCAGGCGGCTGCTCCCAGTGTGTCTGATTCATCACCTTAGCAAGGATGAGAAGAGAATTAAATGTATCAAGGTCTGAAACGCAGCAGATGCTGCCTTTCAGACCTTGCAATTAATCCCCCTACTCTTCATTGCTAAGCAACTTTTTTCTTTTTATTTTTCTTTCTAATTTTTAATGTCCGCTTTTTTTGTTTTTGTTTTGATTTCTTTTTCTTGAAATCATTCAAGTATATCTTGTTGAAGTTTTTTGTCAAAATACTTATCTGGACGTATCAAGATATATTTTATAATTTAAATTGCTTAAAAGCGCTCTTACCTCTATGCTCTTAATATGTTTATTTCTCTCGACCTCGAAACAACCGGCTTTAATCCCGAAAAGGATAAGATAATCGAATTTGGCGCCATTAAATTTGACCTCAATGGCCACAACGAAACTCTCGACTTTTTGGTAGATCCGGAAATGAAAATCCCCGAAATAATCACCCACATTACCAACATCCGTGACGAAGACGTAAAAGGAGCAGTAAAATTTCCTGAAAAAATACAGGAAGTACAAGAATTTATCGGAGACTACCCCATCATCGGCCACAATATCCAATTTGACACCAACTTCCTCCGCGGCAACGGGATCACAATCGAAAATCCAGAATACGACACCCACCCTCTTTCTAAAATGCTCCTTCCCGACGCCCCTTCACACAGCCTCGAAATCCTCACTCAACTCCTAGGCCTCACTCACGAAAGTAAACATCGCGCTCTGGATGACGCCATCGCCGCCAAAGAGCTCTTTATCAAAATGATACACCAATTCCAAACTCTCGATCCGGAAACCATCGAAGCAGTAAAAGAAATCTGCAATAAAAGTGACTGGCATGGTAAAAAATTATTGATCCCACTGGAACACAACAAAAAACTCACTCCCATCAATCTCAACCTCAATGATCCTCAGAAAAAAACAGCTCCGGACCTCGAAGCGAAAGCAAAAAAAATCCTTGAACTAGAAAAAAACACCCTCATCGAAAGCAAAAAACCATATCCAGAACTAACCCTCGCCCTCGCGGAAAAAATCCACCCCGACAGTTATCTCGCCATCCCTTACGAAACCTTCAAAAAATTAAACGGCAAAATCCCCGACCACATCGCCGAACTCGACCGCAGCAGTAATTACTTTTCGCCACAACGCTTTCAGAAATTTCTCCAACAAGAAAAATTTAACGATCACGAAACCACCGCCGCCATCAAAACTCTCCTCTGGAGTAAACGCACTAAAACCGGCCACCTCAGTGAACTAAGCCTTTTTCAAAAAGAAAACGAAATCCTTTCTCAAATCAGCGCTGACGAAAACGTGGTCAATATCGAAAATGAAATTTTTATCAAAAAAGCACGCCAAAAAGACCAAAAATCAGCAGCAATCTGCAGCCACGACTACCTCCAAAACCTGGACGAAGATTGCAAAAAGCTCTTTATCTTTGACTTTGAATCCCTAAGCAAAAATCTCCGCTATCAGTCTTCTATCTACCTCACGCTCGAAAGATTCACCTCCCCGCTCATCCCTTTAATGCAAAAAGATCCAGACAATAAAACCATCGAATCTCTTTTTAATTCAGCCACTATCCTTTTTGGCCTCATCGGTATTATCTTTGAAAACACCAACGACAAAAATCCCTATAAAGCCCGCAGCATCGTCAATCATTTCGACCTCAAATCTACCGAATGGCTCAAAATCACTAAGATTATCGACAAATTGATCGCCATCTCTCTCGATCTCAAGGAATTCGTCAACGAAGAAACCCTCCCCTTTCTCCAAAAATGGAAACAAAAACTGGAAGAAATCTCCAAAACATTTAAAGATCCCGAACTAGAGAGCAACCTGGTAATTATCGAACAAGACCAACACGAAAGACCGGTCCTCCGCAAAATCCCCAATGAAATCAACCACATCCTCGACAATCTCCTCACGAAACCCGAGCAATACTACCTAGTCGACGAAAACTTCGATCTCGATGATGACGGCAGCTTTATCAAAGGCCACTTCTCTCTCGATCCCGACATGCCGATTAAAAAAATCGACGAACACGATCAAGAACTGAAACAAATCTATGTGCACTCCCAGGCCTCAGAAAACGAGCACAAAAATCTCGAAGAAATCCTCGCTCTCCTCCAAAAAGAAAACTGTGGCGGTACTGCCGTGATCTGCAATTCATTGCGTACCCTCAAAAGTATCACCCTCCAGGCCAAAAAAGCCTTTGCGGACACACCGATTAAAATCGTCTCCAAACTGACCGGATCCGTCGGCAAAATCGCCACCCAATTTAAAGAAGACCCCGAAAACGCCATCCTCATCGTCACTCCAAACATCTGGCTCCGCCTCGAAAAAGACAATATCTATCCATTGATAAACCGACTGATCATCCAAAAAACGCCTTTTTCTCCCCCCAGCGACCCCTACCTCACCGCCGAAAGTCAAAAATACCCCAACCCCTTCCTCGACTACCAAGTCCCCGACAGCGTGATCAAACTGCGCAAAATCCTCAATCGCCTCCCCGTTAACCAAGAAGTCATCATCGATTTTTTCGACCCACGAGTAGTCAAAAAATCCTACGGCAAATCCATCCTCGCCAACCTCAAACTAATCGGCAAAGTCGAGATAATCTAACAAGTAAGCCTATCCAGACCACAATTATCAAGCATCAGCAACCCTATTAGACTTGCTTTTTTCGATTCCATACCTAAACTATTTCCCGACCTAAAGAAGAAAAATGACTACCCAAAAGGAAGAACCGACAGATTTGATGGACTCATTTGCCCGCAATCGGATAACTATTTTTCTCCACGCTACCGGTTACACCATCGTCAATGTAGCTGTGATCAGCGGATTAGGTTATCTACTGGACCAACAATTAGGCACCTTTCCGGGATTTTTTATCACCGGATTGGTACTCAGTTTCCCGCTCACAATGGTCCTCATCTACAAAAAATTCAAAAAATTTGCTCTAAAAGAAATCGATAAAGTAAAATAATTTCTCATCATGGAAATGCCCTCAGTAAATCTCGCTCCCGAAACCCTATTTACTATTGGTTCACTGCCTGTCAGTAACGCTATGATTACCAGCGTGGCTGTTTCTATCCTAGTAATTATCTTTGCACTGCTAGTCCGCGTCAAAGCCGGAGTAAAACCGAGCAAGATGCAGGTACTTTTTGAGGCAATGATGAATTTTATCCTCGATAAGATGATCGTCGCCTTTGGATCGAAAGAAAGAGCTCTACAATTTTTCCCACTGATTTTCACGATCTTCCTCTTCCTCTTATTTGGCAATCTATTTATGATCCTCCCCTTCGCGGAAAGTATCGCCACCAACGACGGTACTGGCATCAGCATCTTCCGCGCTCCCGCTTCGCACTATGCCCTGCCGATTGTCTTTACACTCTTTATCTTAGTACTGGCTCACGTATTAGCACTAGCCGTCTCCCCCATCAAACACATCGGCAATTTCATAAAAATCAAGGCCTTCCTCGAAATCCGCTCTCTCAAAGACGTACCGATGGCCTGTCTCGATTTTTTCCTTGGTCTCCTCGACATCGTCGGCGAATTTGCCAAGCTCGCATCACTCTCGACTCGTTTATTTGGAAATATGTTTGCTGGTAGCATCATCGTTTTAATCATTTCCAGCCTCACCGTTTATACAAGATATTTGGTCCCCGTGCCTTTTGTCGCTCTCGGCATATTGGCAAGTGTGGTCCAGGCATTTGTCTTTACAATGCTCTCAATCTTATATATAAGCAGTACACTCAATGCGGTCAAACCGCCTGAAACAACCAATTAATTTTTATCAACCTAATATTTAACTAAATTAATATGGAAGCAGAAGCAGCAAAATTATTAGCAGCCGGCCTATGTATGGGTCTCGGAGCCATCGGTTCCGGTATCGGTGAAGGTTACGTTGGTGGCCGCGCCCTCGAAGCTATGGCTAGAAACCCTAAGGTTTCAGACAAGATCTTTACCAACATGATCGTAGCGATTGCCCTCGCGGAATCAACAGCTATCTACTCTCTAGTTATCTCTTTGATCATTCTTTTCGTATTTTAATCACTTGCATCAATTATTATGGATAAACTAGGAAGTCTCGGCATCACATTACCCAGCATGATTTTTTACCTGGTCAATACCGGTATCTTGCTGGTGGTCTTGCTTTACCTTGCCTACAAACCGGTGATGAAATTTATCAACGAAAGGCAAAAGCAAATCAACGACAGCATAGACGAATCAAAACGTCTCCAAAAAAACTTTGAACAACAGCTCAACGAAGCAAAAAAAGAAAAAGAAGAAACAGAAGCCGAACTAAGAGAAGAATTGGCCAATCTCCAAAAGTTTACTGAGTCTAAAAGAGCAGAACTCGTCACCGAAATGGAAAAAAAGCGTGACGAAATGCTCGCCAAGGCCAAAATGGAAATCGCCAAAGAAAAAGAAAGACTTCTCAGCGACGCTGAAGCTGAAACCAAAAAAATTATCACTAAAATTGTTCTCACCATCGTCGAAAACAAGGTTCCTGAAAAAGTTATTCAGGAAAGTATCGAATCTGCCTGGGAACAAGTCAAATATTAATCATTATGCTTAGACCATTTCTCACAGCTCTCACTCAAAAGATCCTCAATTTTCTTCAAGAAAACCCCGAGTTTTTTCAAGGGAAAGCTGACGAAAAAAAGAAACTACTGGAAAAACTGAAAGTGCCAGCTCCCATTGCTCAATATTTGGAAAAAGCTGACGCTGAGCAGTTTCTCAAAGAACTCCAAAACATGGTCAACTACCTGGAATACCCCCGGGAAACAATGATTGGTGATAATCAACTACTAAAAGCTGTAAATCACTTCTTTACTAAGGATCTTGCAGCAAAAATCGATCATCTGGACGGTGATTTTTATCTCATGAGCAAAGACAGCAGAGAAAAAATCGTTGCCAAATTGATCAATAGCGAAACTCTCGTTGCTCAACAACTAAAAGCGCTTCTCCTTAATTTTTCTTACCAACAAGTTTCCGCCGAATTAAAAAACTTCAGCGCCTCAATAAACGAAAGTCCTTACATCCTCGTCCAAACCCCAAAGGAAATGAATGTGGAAATGAAAAGAAAAATTAGAGAAAGCGTTCACAAGAAAGACGAAAATTCTTTCCCGATCTTTCAGGTCAACAAAAAAACAATTGGTGGCCTACGTATCTTCAGAAATGGTGTCCTTACAGACTATTCCTGGAGAAATCGTGTTCACCAACTAATCAATGCCACACAATAATAACTTACTAAAGCGTTACTATGTCTCAGCAAACATTAAATAAGTTCCTCTCAGAACTTTCCAAAACTCTCGAAAACATCGACCTCTCCGAACAAAAAGACGATGCCAAGAAAGGTGTGATCCAATCATACAAAGACGGGGTAATCAAAATCGAAGGTCTCTCTGATCTCAAGATGAATGAAATCGTGGTGATCGAAGGGATCGGAACCCAATGTTTGGTGATGAACCTCGAACAAGATGCCTCTTACGCTTTGGTAATCGAAAAAAACTCAGAAATCCGTGAAGGATTATTTGTAAAATCAACCGGAAAATATCTCTCTATCCCAGTCAGTGACGAAATCCTCGGCAGAGTAGTTAATCCTCTTGGTAAAGTCCTCGACGGTGGCGCTGAATACAAAAACGACAAAATGATGCCTCACGAAGGACCAGCTCCTAGTGTGATGGTAAGAAAATCAGTACACGAACCACTACAAACCGGTATCGTAGCCATCGACGCGCTTGTACCAATCGGACGCGGACAACGTGAATTGATCATTGGTGATCGTCAAACTGGTAAAACCACTGTTGCCATCGACACCATCATCAACCAAAAAGACCAAGACATGATCTGTGTCTACGTCGCCGTCGCCCAAAGAGAATCTCGCACCGCTCAAGTAGTAGAAACGCTCAAAAAAGCCGGAGCCATGGACTACACAGTAGTAGTATCTGCTCCAGCAGCAAGCTCAGCAGTACTTCATTATCTCTCGCCTTACGCCGGAGTTGCCATCGCTGAATACTTCATGAATAAAGGTAAACATGTACTGGTTGTTTACGATGATCTTTCTAAACATGCGGTTGCCTATCGTGAAATGTCCCTACTCCTCCGCAGACCTCCTGGACGTGAAGCCTATCCTGGTGATGTCTTCTATCTCCACAGCCGTCTCCTCGAACGTGCCGCAAAATTAAACGAAGATAGCGGATCCGGTAGTATCACTGCTCTGCCAATCATCGAAACTCAAGCCAATGATGTTTCTGCCTACATCCCTACTAATGTGATCTCCATCACCGATGGTCAAATCTTCTTGGAATCTGACCTCTTTAACAAAGGGATTAGACCAGCGATCAACGTCGGTATCTCTGTATCCCGTGTCGGTGGTTCAGCCCAAACACACATCGTCAAAAAAGTTTCCGGTACAGCAAAACTCGATCTCGCGCAGTACTACGAACTAGAAGCTTTCTCACAATTTGCCTCTGAACTCGATCCCGCTACCAAAGCAAAATTGACTAGAGGTCGTCGTGTGGTAGAAGCTTTGAAACAAAAGCAAAACTCACCTTACAAACTCTGGCAGGAAGTTGTGGTCTTGCGTGCCGCCTCCAAAGGTTACCTCGACTCCACTCCCGAAGCCGAAGTCGGTGAAAAAATCCAATCACTCTTTGCTCTCGTCGAATCAAACTACGCTGCTTTTGTCAAAAAAGTACAAACCGAAAAAAAACTCACTGACGAAATCGACGAAGAACTCACAAGTATCTTAGATAAATTCTTTTCCTAATAAACTATGTCTGGATCATTACTAGAAATTAAGAAGAAAATCGGCGGCGTGCAAAACACCCGCAAGATTACAAAAGCAATGCAATTGGTGGCCGCCAGCAAAATGCGCCAATTTCAAAAACGCGCTGTTGAAGCCCGCGGTTACATCAAGTCATTGCGCAAAATCCTTGGTCAAAACATCAATACTCAGGTCCACAGCCCTTACACCGAAGAACGTGAAAGTGGCAAAACCCTTTTTGTGATTTATACATCGGACAAAGGTCTCTGTGGTGCCCTCAACAACAAAATCATCAACGGTCTTTTTCGTTCTAAACAATGGACTGAGCTCTCTCCTGACAAAAAAATGCTCATCACTATCGGACGCAAGAGCTTCACTTACGCTCAATCCAACAACATCCCGGTCACTGAAAAATTTATCGGCATCTCCGAAAACCTCACCAATCTCGACGCCATCGAAGTGGTAGACAAAATCCTCGCTCTCTGGACCGAAGACAAAGCAATCAAAGAAGTGATTTTTGTCGCTCCACACTACCAAAACTCTTTCACCTTCTATCCGGAAATGCGCAATTTTCTCCCTCTCGATGTCGAAGAAGAAGAAAAAGTATCCGCTCACGACAATAACTTCATGCTCCACGCCCCCAGCGAAGAAATGGTATTACAAAGACTATACGAACAAGTGATTCAAGCCTCTTTTATCCGCGCTTTTCTCGAACTGAAAGCTTCTGAATACTCCAGCCGAATGATCGCCATGCAAAATGCCACTGACGCCGCCACTGACATGATCAGTAGTCTCAAACTACAATTTAATAAAGCAAGACAACAAGCTATCACTCAGGAAATCGCCGAGCTCATCGGAGCCAGTATCGCGATGGAAGAGCAAGCTTAAGTATCATCACAACATTAACTAATTTTAAGAATATGAGTACAGCAACTAAAACAGCTACCGGAAAAATCGCCCGCATCATCGGTGTGGTCGTAGATGTTTATTTTCCCAGTGATCTCCCTGATCAATATACCGCTCTTGAAGTAGATGGACCGAATGGAAAAGTAGTACTCGAAGTCCAAGCTCATGTCGGTAACAACACTGTCCGTGCCATCGCTATGACTACCACTGATGGTCTCTCTGTTGATCAAGCCGTAGTCAATACTGGTGAAACTATCACTGTCCCTGTCGGACAAGCTGTACTTGGTCGTGTATTTAATGTTACTGGTGACACCATCGATGACGGACCAGAAATCGCTAAAGATGTAGAACGCCGCTCTATCCACGCCCCAGCGCCAACTTTTACAGATCAAAAAGGTACTCCGGAAATCTTTGAAACCGGGATTAAAGTAATCGATCTCCTCTGCCCTTTCGTCAAGGGTGGTAAGGTTGCCCTCTTTGGTGGTGCCGGTGTCGGTAAGACTGTAATCATGCAAGAATTGATCCATAACATCGCTATGGGACATGGTGGTTACTCAGTGTTTGCCGGTGTCGGAGAACGTACTCGTGAAGGTAACGATCTCATCCACGAAATGAAAGACAGTGGTGTAATCGACAAACTCGCAATGGTCTTTGGACAGATGAATGAACCACCGGGAGCGAGAATGCGTGTCGCCCTTACCGGACTTTCCATTGCCGAAAAATTCCGTGATGAAGGTCGGGACATCTTGATGTTTATCGACAATATCTTCCGCTTTACTCAAGCTGGTTCTGAAGTATCCGCCCTCCTTGGTCGTATGCCATCTGCTGTTGGTTACCAACCTACTCTTGCTACTGATATGGCCGGATTACAAGAACGGATCACCTCTACACACAAAGGATCAATCACCTCCGTTCAAGCGGTATACGTACCGGCGGATGATCTTACCGATCCTGCTCCAGCTACTACTTTTGCCCATTTGGATGCTACTGTTACGCTTTCTCGTAAACTGGCTTCTATGGCTCTCTTCCCTGCTGTCGACCCTCTTGATTCTACTTCTACCGCTCTCAAACCTGATCTCGTTGGTGAAGAACACTACCGCATCGCCACTGAAGTAAGACAAGTACTCCAAAGATACAAAGAGCTCCAAGACGTGATCGCCATCCTCGGTATGGACGAACTCTCCGACGAAGACAAATTGACCGTCAACCGCGCTCGTAAGATCCAAAAATTCCTTTCTCAAAACTTCTTCGTAGCGGAACAATTTACCGGTACTCCCGGTCAATACGTCAAAGTAGAAGACACAGTGCGTTCATTCGGCGAAATCCTCGATGGAAAACACGACGAAATCGACGAACAAAAATTCTACATGGCCGGATCAATTGAAGAAGTAGTTCAAAGACATAAAGAAGACAAATAATGGAAAATTTTAAACTCACAATCCGTACTCCCGAAAAAGAAATCTATGCTCAGAAAGTCGAATCCATGCATTTTGATTCTGAAGGTGGAGAAATGGAAGTATTTGGCAATCACGCTTCAGTAACCGCCAGCATCATCTTTAGTCCGGTGATCGTCAAAGAAAACAGCAAAAATCAAGATCGCTACATGGCGAGAAATGGCATCTTTGCCTTCAATAACGAGACCAATGAAGCCACCCTCCTCGCCCTCCACTGCGAAAAAGACAGCGAGGTCAACAAAAAAACCGCCGCTGAATATCTCGAATTTGTAAAGAAACAACTTGCTGAAGGTAAGGATCTCAGCCAATTCCAAATCCTCTACCTCCAAGGAGAAAAAATCGCCATCGAAGAACAAATTGAGCATCTCTAAAATGCATATCACCTTCCTCGCAGATTGTCTCGACAACCAACGCGCGGGAGTCCATGTCTATAGTCGAGAACTGATCAAGGCGATCACCAAACTCGCACCCGAAAATCGTTACAGCTTTGTCCACAAGGTTGATAACGATTTTTTTCTTGAAAGAGAACACTATCAAATCCCCCGCAAAAAAATCCCCGGCTATGATAGCTTCCGTAAATTTATACTGATCCCGAGGCTCCTTAAAAAACTCAAGCCGGACATAGTGGTGGAGATGGCCCACATCGGTCCTTTCCGCACTCCTCAAGGCTCTCAGAGAGTAACAGTGATCCACGATCTCACTCCGGTACTCTTTCCTCAATTTCACATCCCGCGTAGCGTCCTCATCCACAGATTATTTCTCAAATCGGTGATCAAAAAAGCCGACCTCATCATCACTCCTTCTAGACACACCAAACAGAATATCGAAGAAAAATATTCCCGCAAAAAAAACTTTGCGATCATCCCGCCCGGACTCCCACCAAAAATCACAATCAACGAAAAAACACTCGTAGACACCCCCTACCTCCTCTACCTCGGCACCCTCGAACCTCGCAAAAACCTCCCTCTGCTCATCGACAGCTTCCTCGAATTAAAAGCTGAAAAAAAATTACCGCACAAACTAGTACTGGCCGGAGAAGCCGGTTGGAAAATCAAACAACTCCTCCCACAAACCAAGCACCCCGAGATCCTCACCCCCGGATTTGTCAGCGAAAAGAAAAAAGCCAATCTCCTCCAAAACGCCGCATTATTTATCTACCCCTCTTTTTATGAAGGTTTTGGGATCCCACCCCTCGAAGCAATGCAATACGGCACCCCGGTGATCTGCTCAAACGGCGGCAGTCTCCGCGAAATCTACCAAAATCACGCCATCATCTTTGATCCGCATGAAAAAAAGATGCTCAAAATGGCCATCGAACAAGTAATCGATAACCCCGAATTAAAAACAAATCTCCAAGAAAAAGGAAAAATATTCGCTCAAAACTACGATTGGGAAAAAAGTGCCGAAAAAGCGCTCCAAGCCTTTAAAAAACTCTCAAAAAATGGTATAATAACTAGATAGCGCCAAATATATCTCCATTACAAATGGCTGAGGAACAACAAAATCAAGCGACAACACCCAATAATCCTCCTCTCAACGAGGGTAACTCCGTCACGCCTCAAAATCCTCAAGTGCAACAAGTGGCAGCAGCTCCCAGTACTCCAGTAACTCCCCAAACACCAACTTCACAACCTCAGCAACAAGCCCAAGCCAAAGCTCAGCCTCCAGCACCAACACCTCCGCAAGCACCAACTCCGGCCCAGACACAAGCTCAAACTCCTACCCAACCTCAACCAACACCAGCGTCTGCGCCAACCCCCACCCCAAATACAAACATCCAAATCACCCCCAACGCCCCCATCGAAGCGGCAGGCGAACTCTTGGACAACCCCGAGCCAATCAAAACCAGCCAAGTAATCAAACTGGGACTAATCCTCGGCCTAATCGTCTTTATCATCGTCGGCGGCTTCATCTTTGGTACACGATTATTGACCAGTGGTAGTGTCGACATCGAGCCAAATACCGAAGAGCCAGCCCCCATCCAATACAATCCCGATCCCGTCGAAAACGCCACCAACGGCGTGATCATCAAAGGAGGGGCTTCAGAAACAGAGGAATCCGCAGAAAACTCTCCGGAGGAACAAGCAGAACAGTCCGAAGAAAATCCCGAAGAAGATAACAACCAAGGCGGTACTGAAATCCAAATAGAAATCCCCTCAGAAACCACCGAAGAAACAAGCAGCGAAGACTCAACGCAAGTGGAAAGAGTCGTCAGATAGAGATATTTCTTGTATAAAAGAAGTATCTAATAAATCTGATGAAGAAAAAGACCCCCATTCTAAAATTACTTTTACTGTTCTTGATTGTTTTTGGCATCAAAACAGGCTTTAGCCTTTTGATGAGCGGGACCTTTATGTATTCCGATGAGGCCTGTGTCATTGCTAAGGCACGTCATTTTATTCAGTTTTTTCAGAATGAAAGTTGCGGACAAATCACCTCTGCGCCGGCGGGCGATCCCTGGCCCTTTTTTCCGATTTTGATTTCACCGATTTACGGATTTTTAGATGGGATCATGGCCTACCATGGAGTTTTGATCCTCAATGCATTTTTGGTTAGTAGCATTGTTTTTCCCCTCTACTTTATCCTCAAACGCTTTCTCAAAAAAAACAGCAACATCTTACTGATTATTATTACCACTGTTTTTTTAGCTCACTTAACTCTCTACGAAAAAATGCTTGCTACGGAAAGTTCTTTTGTAGTGGCAAATATTTGGTTTCTCTATTTTTATCTCGAGTCCTTCTACAAGCACAAGGTCAGAAATAAGATTATTGCTTTTATCATTGGGGTGATTGCTACCTTTATCCGTCCTTTTGGCTTTATTGTGTTATTGGCAATGTCTATCAATGAAATAATCGTCTCTAAATACCGCGGTCGAGCGCTCAAGATCTATCTGCCACTGAGCTTGCTGGTGACATTTATCAGTTTGATCAGTTTTTCCGGTGGTTTTATTGGAATGATCATCGGTCGTATCACTCCACTGATTAACAATCCCGCCAATTTTTTTAAAATCCTTGAAGCCATCGCCTACCAATACAATAGTTTTTTGATCGGTACTCTTTTTGTCGGAACTGTGGTTTTTCTCTGCTATATCACCGACAAACAAAAAGGAGCTCTTGCCAAAATCCAATTTTTTATTCTTGGTTACGTAATCCTCAACTTCCTCATCGCTGCCAACCACATCTACGGATATCTCCTCACAGGCAAATTAGACTTACTGACACGCTACATAAATTCGTCACTGGTTTATGTTTCACTTTTCGCTTTAATATTTTTAGCAAAAAACAAAAAGTTCGTTCTTTCCTCCAAAAACCTCGTGATTCTCGCTTTTTCAATTGTTACCTTATTTTTTATCGAATATGACAACGTCAAACATTCTTTAAATCTTGTACTCTCAAATTTCTTTGAAACTAACACTTTTGACGCCGACAACAATGCTCCCAGTAATGATATTTTGGCTTACTACTTCCTACCGTTCAGCTTTTTACTTTTTGCCCTTCTGCTCTGGTCTAAAAACAAAATTTTAAAGTATGTGCTAATCCTCAGCTTTGTTATTCATGGAGCTCTTGTTTCTCACTGGATTATTGATTTTAGTGAACAGCAGCAAAACAGCAGGAGCTATCGATATTTCAAAGATGAAGAAGCCAAGATCCTCTATATCAACAGCTATCGTCAAAGACGAATCCACTACGACTATTGGCGTTTATATGCACTTACAGAAAACAATCTTGAGGTAATCTATCTCAACGACGCTCGTCAAAGATTTCAAATTCCTGATTTCTACGGTCCAGAAGCCACAACTTTCTTTAGTGATTATGATTATATTATTTCCTCCATTCCGCTTGAATTCGAAGAAATCCCCTTCCAAGAAAAGTACTATGTCTATAAAGCCCCTACTCTAGATGATCAAGAATAAAGTCGCCATTATCGGCCTCGGTTACGTCGGACTACCTTTGGCACAAGCGATCGCTCAAAACACCCAATATCAAGTCGTGGGCATCGATATTGATCCCCATAAAGTTGCCGCGATTGAAGAATTTGAAGCAGGCACCGACCAAGCACTGATCGCCCAATCTGAGTACATCATTATCTGCGTCCCCACCCCGGTCAAAGACAATAAGATGCCAAACCTCAGCGCGCTCAAAGAAGCGACAAAAACCACCACTAAATATTTAGAAAAAGGGCAAAAAATCATCATCGAATCCACCATCAATCCCGGCGTCTGTGAGGAAGTTTTATTGCCAATTTTAGAATCAAGCGGCCTTAAAGGAGGCAAAGATTTTGAACTCTCACACTGTCCGGAACGCATCAATCCCGGAGACTCAAAATGGAATGTCCTCAACATCCCTCGTAATATCGGATCGCTCACCCCTAAAGGCAATCACATAATAGCCAATTTTTATCGCAGTTTTTTGGAAGCGGAAATCAAAGAATTAAGCTGCCTCAAAAGCGCAGAAGCCAGCAAAGTAATCGAAAATACTTTTAGAGATATCAACATTGCCTACGTCAATGAACTCTCAAAATCCTTTGATCTCATGGGTATCGACCTCGTCGAAGTGATCGAAGCTGCTTCCAACAAACCCTTTGCCTTTCTCGCACATTATCCCAGCTGTGGGGTTGGTGGGCACTGCATCCCGGTCGATCCCTACTACCTGATCGAAAGCGCTAAAGAAAAAGGATTCGAACATCATTTCCTCAAACTGGCACGAGAAATCAACGAATCAATGCCTCAATACACCATCGACCTCTTGAAACAAAAGTTGGCCGAACACTCTCTCAAACAATCGGAGATCACCGTCGCCATCCTCGGCCTCACCTACAAAGCAAATGTTCCCGACCTCCGCGAAAGCCCTTCTCTCAAAATCATCGAAATCTGTGCAGAAGAAAACATCCCTCATCTAATCTATGATCCCCTCTTTACAGAAAAAAACACCCACCCCACCCTCTCAGAAACTCTCGCCGCCGCTGACTGCATCGTCCTCGCCGTCAACCACCGAGAATTCACCGAGATCAATGCAGAACTCCTAAAAAAGCAAGGGATAAAAATTGTCATCGACGGTAAAAATTGTTTAAATAAAAAGGAAATAACTGCGGCGGGTATCACCTACAAAGGTATCGGCCATTAAACCTCTTGTGATGAAACTCTCAATCCTCATTCCCGCCCTCAACGAAGAAGCAACCATCGGTCAAGTAATAGACAACCTCCCGCGTACGCTCGCAGGAGTGGATACTATCGACGTGATCGTGGTGGACGATGGCAGCACCGATCAGACCGCACGGATCGCGCGAGAAAAAGGAGCGATTGTGATCAAGCACAAAAAAAACGGAGGTGTTGGCAGAGCTTTTCATAGCGGTATGGAGCGGAGCATTAAGATGGCAATCGATGTTATGGTTACCATCGATGCCGATGGACAATTTGATCCTCAAGAGATTAGCAAACTGATCAAGCCGATCTTAGATGGCGAAGCGGACATGGTCACCGGTAGCCGTTTTATCAACAAGGATTATATCCCCAAAAACATGCCCAAGCTCAAAAAATGGGGCAACCACGTGATGGCAAAACTGATCTCCGGATTTACCAAACAAAAGTTTCACGACGTCGCCTGTGGCTTTCGCGCCTATGATAAGGAAGCAATGCTCAATCTCAATCTCTTTGGTAAATTTACTTACACTCAAGAGACTTTTTTGGAATTGGCTTACAAAGGATTGCATATTGTAGAAGTACCGGTGACGGTACAATATTTCGAACATCGCACATCGAGAGTGGCTAGCAATCTCTTTACCTACGCTTACAAAACCATTTCTATTATTGTCCGCACCATCAAGGACTATCGACCACTAAAATTTTTCGGACTTTGTGGCACGATGATCATTGCTCTTGGTCTCTGTCTCAACACTTTTGTTTTTATTCATTATCTGCGCTATGGCAGTTTTTCACCTTTTAAAATACTGGGATTTCTCGGAGCTTTTCTCAGCGCCGTAGGGATTATGATTATATTCATCGGTATCCTCGCAGACCTAATCGACAAAATGCGCCTCACCCAAGAAAAAATCCTCTATCATGAAAAAAGAAAGAACTACCACAACTAGCACCGGTAAAATCCACGTTGTCATCGGCACCAAAGCCCAACTGATCAAGATGGGTCCGGTCATGGCAGAACTGGAAAGAAACGGCATCGCCTATAATTTCATCTTTACCGGCCAACACCAAGAGACGATCCAGGATTTAAGAAAAAACTTTCAAATCAAAGAACCGGACATCATCCTCCATCATGGCAAGGACATCACTAGTATCTTTAGCATGGCGAAGTGGCTCACCAAAATCCTCTTTCAGATTAGCAAGAATAAGAAAAAGATTTTTGGCGAAACCTCTAAATCCGATCTCTTGTTAACCCATGGCGATACTTTTTCTACCCTCCTGGGCGCATTGATGGGCAAACTAGCAAAGGTCAAAGTAGCACATGTAGAGTCTGGACTAAGATCATTTAACCTCTTTAATCCCTTTCCTGAAGAAATCACACGCAAGCTGACCTTTAATCTCAGT
>CAYMGN010000011.1:0-24313 GCA_964389995.1 uncultured Candidatus Peribacteria bacterium
AATCTCCGCTCGTGGATAGAGCTTATCCTCACCTTTTGGCCTAATCGAAACACTAGCATCAAATCTCAACATCCCCTTTTCCATATCGGCCTCACTACTGCCCACATATCTCACTATCTTTTTGATCTCCTTGGCATAGGCCACCGCCTCAGCAGCACAACGCATATCCGGTTCTGAAACTATTTCCATCAAAGGCGCACCAGCACGATTAAAATCAATCAAAGTATCATTACCGACATGAGTTAGTTTACCGGCATCATCTTCGAGGTGTAACCTTGTAATCCCTACCTTCATTACTCTCACATCATCGCCATCTTCTACATCGATTTCGACAAAACCATCCACAGAAAGCGGCTCATCAAACTGTGAAATCTGATACCCCTTCGGATTATCAGGATAAAAATAATTCTTCCGGTCAAACTTACAATATTCAGGAATTTCACAATTTAAAGCAAGAGCAGCCCTCACCCCTTTGATCACAGCCTCTTTATTAATCACCGGTAACAATCCCGGAAACCCCATACAAAAAGGCGAAACATTGACATTAGGCTCCTGATCAAAAGAATCATTACTACTACGCACAAACATCTTAGTCTTAGTCGAAATTTGGGCGTGTATTTCCAAACCGATTACTGCTTCGAATTCCATAAAATAATCTTAAATCAACCTTATCTTACTAAAAATGTTATAATTTTGCACCCAAATCATTGAGTGCACGTTTAAATTCTTTCAAAGCCACTTTTGCTTCCGATTTAGAAAGCTCAAAAATCTCATGAGCAATACGATTACGCAGCTTATGAGCCTTCCATACACCATCCAGGTAATTAAAACGAGATTTTGCTTTTTTCATTTTTTCGCCCACACTTCCCTGAAAACCATGACAACTCAAGGCGTAGTCCAAAAGCTTATCCGCATCTAAAATCGCATGTTTAGGATCATGATCAAAAGAGTCAATAATCCGCATCCAATGAGAGCGAATGTAATTTAAAGACTTCTGTGCCAATTTTTTACGCCCATGCTTCTTAAAAAAAACGTAAACTAAAAGCGTAAAATCACAAGCAAGAAAAACCAATAATGCCACAATCCAAGGATTCATAATGTTAACCTACGCTATCAAAATAAAATATTCAACATTTCCTTTTTTACCCTCTACCATTGACTGCTCATATCGCTTCACCTGAAATGAATGACGTTTTAGCCATCTGATAAAGTCCTTCAACAAAGTCTCTCTCACTTCATTGTCCTCAATCACACCATTCTTATTGACCACTCCCCTACCCGCTTCAAACTGCGGCTTAAACAAAAGCAATAATTCACCGTTTTCTTTCAAAAAACTTCGCAAATGCAAAATCACATGCTTTAAAGAAATAAAAGAAAGATCTACCACAATCAAATCGACAAGCTCTCCTAAATCTCCAATCTCCCTCACGTCAACCCCCTCCATATTCACCACCTTATCACTAGCTCTCAACCGCTCTGCCAACTGCCCCACCCCAACATCAATCGCATAAACCTTCCTCGCCCCGCGCCCCAAAAGGAACTCCGTAAAACCACCAGTAGAAGCGCCCACGTCAGCAATCACCTTGCCTGACACATCCAAATCAAACTTATCAAATACCGCCTCTAACTTCCGCGCCCCTCGACCGACATACAACTTTGCATCCAAGAGCTCAATCTCGACATCTTCTTCTACCTTAAAACCCGGTTTAGTCACAGACTCACCTTTTAACAATACTCTCCCCTCTTTTACCAAAGAGCGAGCCTGAGATTTAGTCCCTACCAACCCCTGCTCAACCAGTAAAAGATCCAAACGTTTTTTCATCTTAATCTAAATTGGGGCCATTAATTTTATCGTTTTGCACATGATAGGCAATCATTTCAGACAACATATCCTTCAATGCAGAATGGTCACGAATACTGCGATCACGTACATAACGCTCCTGAAACTTCATCAAAACTCGCTCAATCCGCTTTGGCGCCCAAGCCTGCTTCAAAACAATACTAGTCTGAGTACCAAGCTTATCCAAAGTAATATCACCGAAGCCCAAAACCGTCGGCCAAAATCCATTAATAGAATAAGAAATCCCCTCCATCATATGATAGTCAACACGAGTAGAATTCCTCTCAAATAAACCATGCCGCTCAATATCAATCACCCCTAAATTAGTAATCAACCAGGCATCAAAATACCAATCAATAAAATGATAGGCCATACCAAGCAAACCAAAACAAAACCACATCAAAACCAAAAGCTTGGGTAAAGGCAAAACCGCAAACAAGAAAAGCGGAGCAATCAAACCGGCAAAAATCACTTTATAAGAATCAGTCAAAAAAACGAAAAAATGCCTGTGAGCCACCTCAAGGATACGCTCACCATCATCAAGATGACTCTTAAAAACCCTATATTTCAGCGGAACTTTCTTTTTCATATAAATTTAAACTTTAAAATCATTATAAAATAAAATACAATAAGGTACAATAAAGAAGAAGATCAACTAGCAAACAAACTATGAAAAAAGAAGTAAAAAAAGTGGCGCTCTGGCTCTTAGATCTAGGAGTAAACGTCGGCATCATTATCGGACTAGTATTTATGATTCAAGCTTGGATCATCGCTCCTTTTGATGTTTATGGCGCTTCTATGTGTGACACTCTCAATTTTATCGACAATGAATGCGCCAACGACTATGGCGAAAAAATCATTATCAATGAAGCTACCTATATCTTTAATAAACCGGAACGCGGCGATATAGTTGTTTTTAAAATCGACGGTGATGATAAATTCCTTATTAAAAGAGTGATCGGTCTACCTGGAGAAACTGTAGAAATAGACAATGGCAAAGTATACGTCAGCCCAGAAAATTCTGACCAAAGATTTGAATTAGAAGAAGACTACCTCAATGAAAAAAACAAAAACAATACCCAAACTTATTTTGAAGAACTAACAACTTTTGATGTTCCGGAAGAACATTATATGCTCATGGGAGACAATCGTGGTTCCAGCACGGACTCTCGCAGCTGCTTTAAAAGATCAATATCTGATGAATGTAAAAAAGATCCCAAACAAGCCTTTATACATGAAGACGACATTAGAGGAAAAGCATGGGTCGTGCTTTGGCCACTAGACAATATCCGCACGATTAAACATACGGACTATAATAACCTCTAGTCCCCTGCCGCATCTTTTAAAGAAAAGTAATACTCGAATACAACAGCAATAGTCACCAAAAAACATCCCCACCACCAATTGAGGGCTCTTAGCATTTGAAAAACAAGAGCAAACATTGCAATCAATGCAAGTAGTACCCCCTGACGCAAAGAAACATTAATATGTTTGTAAAAAATCTCATTCTTAAACAACCAAAGCCGAAAATAGAAACCAAAAACGGTAAAAAAACTAGCCGTCGCCATAAAAAGAGTGACAAAAAAGAGAGCGATCGATAAACCTCCGGTCTCGTAAGGACTAAGCTGAGTAAAAACTATCACCCAAGCAAGGGCACTAATCAATCCAGTCACTGCAATAAACAGTATAAATCGGTGCTGACTCATAAACTGCGTCGTTTAAAGACAATGGCTAAAATAATCATCACAATAGCAACGAAAGCGGAAATAATAGCAATCATTTTTAAAGGTTCAAAAGCAACCCTTTGTAGCACAATGATCGTATCCAAAAACAAAGGAGTAAACTGCCCGGGAATCTCTACCGCCGTAAAGATATCAGACTCTAACGCAATCCCAGTAAAAGCACTATAAATTGCATAGACAAAAGCCGCCAACAAAACAAACGCCCCAGCAAGCCAAGAAGCAACAGAAAACAAAGAAGACCAAGCCAAAACCACTACCGCCAATAAGAGCAATACTGAAATAATGGCCAAATAGATATTTAGCTGCTTAAAAATTTCCGTGGCCATCCCCACCGGACTTTGATCAATACTATCGGCAAACTGCACATCAATTGTAAATTCAGGCGGAAAATTAGTATAAATCGTATTTTCTAAAGATAGCTGCAATACCTCCTCTTCCACGTCCGCCTGATCTGCCAATTTTTCTGCAAACTCGCTAGTCAACCCCCGCACATACTCAAAATCAACCCCTAAAGTAAAAACACCTTCCTGATCGACACGATTAAACTTTAGCTGTTCTATCAAATCATTTACAAACACCTCAAGCTCGTCACGATCAAGCACTTCAGAAACCAATACCTGACCATCAAAATCCAAATCAGCCAAAGCGCGAGTATTTTCAAAAGAGCTAATTAAATTTTCTTCAAAAAACCGATAAAAAACATCCACAATCTGCTCTTGATACTGAGATTGATCGGCAAGACTAGTACTGATTGACCAGCTTGTCGCAAACAAAGGAGCAAAGCCTAGGAAAATAATAAAAAAGAGTGAGGCGAAAAATTTTCTAAGCATATAATTGATTAATCTCAATTAAGATAGCAAAAATTTTTCTGGGAATAAACTAGAATTCCAAAACCTGTTCAGACTGATCGTCTTTTACTATCGAATAGCTGACATGCTTTTCTAAGCGCCCCGGGACTGTAAAGCCCGAAGCCTTGGGATGCCCTCCACCACCATAGTTTGCCGCCAATTTCGAGAGGTCCAAGTCTTCCTGGGTCGTTCTAAAAGAAGCTTTCACATTTCCTTGCCCATCTTCAGTCAAAAGAATGGCAAATTGCGATCCAGGAACCATATTGAGGTAGTCAACCACTCCAGACAAGTCCTCGGTCTTAGACTCTGTAGCAGCAAAATCATCGTCGCGTACAACCGAAACTACGACCCCCTGTTCATTCACAGCAGCATTTTCCAATACCTTGCCCCACAATCTTAAAGTCGATACATCCTTAGAATTAAAAAGATTATTACTAATCTCTCTTAAAGCAGCACCGGCAGCAACTAGCGCACCAGCAACAGCCAAAACTTCCTCACTGGTATTTGAATGCATAAAACTACCGGTATCGCCATACAATCCAGCCAAAAGTGCAGTAGCCATCTCTTGATCAATTTTGACTCCCCAATCTTTAAATAATCGATAGATTATCAAAGTGGTAGAGGCAGCTTCAACGTCAACCAAATTAACATGCCCAAAATCATCATTTGATGCGTGATGATCAATATTAATTACCTGTGAAGCCTGACCAATAAAATCACCATATTCCTTATGAAATCCGGTCATATAGTCAGCTCCACAGTCAACTATAATACAAAGATCGTAATCTGCAATATCAAACTCCCGTTGATAAAATTCTACCCCCGCTAAAAAATTCAAATTATCCGGTACTTCATCGTAGCAGGCCAAAGTAATATCTTTCCCCTCCCCTTTCAACCACTTCCTCAGAGCCAACGCCGCACCTAAAGTATCCGCATCAGGACGAGAATGTGATATAATAAGGATATTATTTGCCGCAACCATGACCCCCCTTGCGTGATCAGATTGTGACAGCACTTTATTAAAGTTATATAATAAAATCAAGAACGGCATTATAACACGAATTAAAAATGAATCAAGAGCATCTCTCTATTATCTTCATGGGTACCCCTAAGTTTTGCCTCCCTACTCTCAAGACTCTATTTAAAGCTGATAACATCGAGATCAGAGCAGTAGTAACCCAACCAGACAAGAAAGTCGGCAGAAAACAACTGCTCACACCAACTCCTGTAAAAGAATTTGCTCTAAAAAATAAACTCCCCTGCTTTCAACCGATCAATAAAACTGAACTCACTGAGCTCTCTTCAGAATTTAAAAAGGTAGATTTCTTAGTAATACTCTCCTATGGAATGATCCTCAGCAATGAGGTATTAGCAGCCCCCAAGGTCGCACCAGTAAACATCCATACATCTCTACTGCCAAAATACAGAGGCGCCTCCCCCATCCATCAAGCACTACTAAATGGCGACCGACAGACAGGTATTAGCTTCATGCATATAGATCAGAAACTGGATCACGGCCCCATTTATCATCAGGAGAAAATAGAAATCAAAGAAAAAGATGACTTCCTTAGTCTATGCCACAAACTTTCCAAATTAAGCGGTGAAAAAACGCCAGAAGTGTTAGAAAAAGTTTACCGCGGCCGGTACACAAAACACCCTCAAAAGCATTCAAAAGCTAGTCACTGCGGAAAAATCGAAAAAGAGGACGGTGAAATCGACTGGAGCAAAGGTGCAGAAGAAATTTACAACAAATGGAGGGCTTACAAGCTATGGCCTCAAGTTTACACAGAAATCGACTATAAAAAGCTTAAAATTCATCAACTCGAAAAAACAGATAAGAAACTAGCTCCTGGTCAAATCGAGATCATCAATAAAAAACTATACATAGGCACAAAATCCAACGCCCTAAAAATCAACAATCTTCAATTAGAAGGAAAACAGGCCATGGAAACAGCGGACTTTCTCAACGGATATCAGTCATTTCTCCCCGAGAGCTTAAACTAAAAACCGCAAACAAAAGCACCAGTAAAAACCTCCCTTGATCAAGAGTCAAAAGATAATGATCAAAAAAAGCTAAAACCACAAAAGAACAAATCAACAGAGTAACTAAAAATTTTTGACGTACAGTACCAGAGTCCACCGCTTCCTTCAACATCCAGAAAAATAAACCGAAAAAAAGAGCAAGAACTAAAACACCAAACTCAGCAGCCACCAAAAAGAAAACATTATGTACTGGTTGATAGAGCCATGGAGCTAATTCAAAAGAAAAATAGTGAGACATCTCTAAAGTAAAATTTCCCCCTCCAACACCCAATAAAGAATTATCCCAAAACATCTTCCAAGCAATATCCAGCAAATTCAACCTTTCAACACTACTAGTACTTACATCAAGGATCATTAAAGAATTTAATCCAACAATCAAGGCGAAATAAAAAATAATCACACCATATTTCGACAACTGACTCCACCAATGCCTATTCTCGAAAAATGCAAACAAGAAGTACACCAAGAAAAAAACGAAAATTACTACTAAAGCCAAACGAGAAAAAACTAAAATCGACATCAACACACAAATAATCAAACTAAGATAATTCCATATCTTTGCATGAAGAGGCTTCAAGAGCATCAGCAGAAAACAAGCCACAAAAATAAATGCCCCAAAGACATTAGGATGAGCAAAAGCAGCATAAGGCTTAAACAAATGAGAAAAAACATAGGGATAGCGCGCCACACCTTTTAGATCAGAACTCAATAAGGGCTCACCAATAAAATGCAAACCAAGACTTTGTTGAAAGACCAACTGATAAAAGGCAATTAAAAAAGCGAAAGAGAGAAAAATCAAAAAAACCTTTGCAAAAAACTTAAAATCAATTAGACCAGAGCTCAAAACAAGATAGGCAAAAATCAACATCAAAAAATCAAAACTAAACCATAAAGCCGCTCGCATATCACCTGCAAAAAAGGAAAAGAAAAAAATTAAGAAAAAAAATAAAAACAAGAAATAATCAAAAAGAGTAAACTGACGGACATCACTATCAATCAATTTCATGATCAAATAAAAGAAAAAAGAAACTATCAAAAAGAGATACCCCAAAGAAAAAAACTGACTAGCGTAACTATCAAAAAAACCGTTAACAAAAATAGTGGGCGTAAAAATTAAATCACGCACAGGAAAAAAAACTAAAAATAGGTAGATGTAAAAATTTACTCTACTGGCCTGAGCTAGGAACTTCTTGAGCATCAATATCCAACTTAGGTGTCAACACGCCTTCAGGTGGTAACAAATCAGTAATAGAATCCTGCACCCCCCGCAAAGCATTTACATAATTCCCCCCCTCATTACCGATACTGATCACTTCACTAAACAGCTCATCGTAGCGAAAGAAATCTACAATCGGGAAGCTCTCAGCATAACCAATTTGATTGGCAAATACACCATAAATCGGATCAGCCCGCTGCTCCTCTATCATATCTCGGCGACTAGTTGGCTTACTTAGCTGATCAAAATAAAAATCAAGATTTTGACGATTGGTTAGGAAAACCAAGAAGTCCCAAGCAATATCCGGATGCTCTGTATTGCGAGAAACAGTTTCAGCAAAATAACTAGCATAAGCCACTCTCTTATCCGTAGAAACAGCAGGATCCTCAATTTGTGGTATTGATGCAGTCCTTATCGCATCCACATCAATCACCTGCTCTCCCTGAGAACCGAGCACCCCAATTTGATTAACAATATCTTGATACATAAAAGAATATCCAATCACCATCGACACCTCACCACGAGCAAAAGCTTCTATTTCCTGGACATCATTATTGTCACTAGCGACAAACTCATTCCAGGTGTAGTGCTTTTGATTTGGATCAGCAAAACTTAAATAAAAGTCCAAAGCCTCCTGAGCCAAAAACTGTGAAGAAGCCCCTTGAGCCCCAGCAAAAACAGCCTCAGACATATTGCCGTTGTAGAAATTAACACCATACTGCAAAAACAAAAGATACAAAATATCCACACCGCGAGTAATATTATCCGCTCGCCCCATCGCCAAACCGGCCACCTCAAAACGTGAAAAACTGTTATCTTCTTTTTTAAGTGCCGCAACATCTTCTAAAATCCCATCCCACGTAGTAGACGGCCTTCCTTGAGCAGGCAAACGATCCTCAAAATGATCATTATTATAAAAAAGAGCAAGCGTATCCACCGTCATCGGCAAAGCATAGATCTGTTCAATCCCAGCCTGATCAGGCCTAATCAAATCCTCACGAGCAACATCTACAAACGTTGACTCAAAATCAGAAACAGATCCCATATCACTCGGCAAAGGAGTTAACTTCTTATAATTACTAGTAAACCAAGTATTGGGCATCGAAAAAATATCCGGCCCTTCTCCTTCAGCCAATTCATTAAGAATTACATTTTGATACTCACTAAAATCATCAAACTTGCGATAAGTAATAGTCAAGCCTGGATGATCAGCAACATATTGAGAAATAATCGGCTCAATAGCATCCTCATCGTCATAAACCTTGTAATAAACCAATTCAATCCCACTAAAATTCTGCGGTGGCGGAGGTGGATCTTTACGTCGACAACCAGAAAAAACTAAGGAAACAGAAAGAACTGTTAAAAGAAAAATAACTGTAGGATTTTTATACATAGAATAAGGGCATTAAGGCTTCCCAACAATTATAATAGCAAAAGGCAATATTAAGCAAAACTTTTGGCGACCTATCGCTAGATCGCCAAATAAAACTAGGCTGCTACTTCTTCCTCCTCATCCACTTCATCATGATTTTTAGCAGCAATGGACTCTACACCAACTTCTGTATGCCCTGAATCATTTTTCTTCCAAGTAAGGATATTGACATTTTCAGCAATCACCTCACTGCGAAATTGCTTATTGCCATCTTTATCCTTAAAACTACGATTGATAAAACGCCCTTCGAGCAAGACAGCAGATCCCTTTGCCAAATACTTATGACAAATCTCCCCCAGCTTACCCCAACTAACTACTCTAAAAAAGTCCGCAACCTCTCTTTTCTTCCCTTTACTGTCGTAGATATTACGATTTACCGCTACCGGAAAAGAAGCCAAAGAGCGCCCGGACTTAGTAGTGCGAAAGTCCACCTCCGCAGCTAAATTACCTAATAAAAACATCCGATTAAAAGTCTTCATATCAATGAAGTTAAATAATAACTAAATCAAAAATAAAGCAGGAAGATTAAGAATTATTAAAATCTTCTTAAAAAATATCTAAAAAAGATGTAAAGTTTAAAAAAAGCATTATGTTTACAGGAATCATTAACGAAACAGGCACTATTCTCAATAAAAAAGATACTCCAGATGGAGCCGTTTTTACGATATCCGCAAAAGAAGCACTCAAAGATAAAAAAATCGGACAATCAATTGCCATCGATGGAGTCTGCTGCACCATCACTGAACTCACCAACGAGCAATTCCAAATCTTTGCTAGCATAGAAACTCTCAAAGTAAGCACTTTCAATCAATTTAAAAAGGGGCAAAAAGTTAATCTTGAACCGGCCATGAAACTTAACGATTCGCTCGATGGCCATCTTGTACAAGGCCATGTCGACGCTCAAGGAAAAGTAAGTGAAATCAAAACAGATTCCGAAAAAGAACTGAGCTTTAGCATCAAGTTTCCACAAACCATCAAACAATATCTAGCCCCCAAAGGTTCTGTTACCATCAACGGAGTAAGCCTCACGATCGCAGAGCTAACAAACGAAGAATTCACCATTAAAATCATCCCACTTACCTTTGCCCTAACTAATCTCGTTAATCTCAAAGTTGGCGATGCGGTAAATATTGAAACCGACATGATCGCCAGATATCTAGCCAGTATTTTAAATCAACAACATGCAGGGAAATAAAAACTTAGACAATCTCACCATCAACGTCGCCAACATCAAAATTGGTATCGTTGTCACCTATTTCAATCAAGAATTTAACCAAGAACTACTAAACAACACCCTCGAAACGCTCAAAGAATACAAAATTAACGATGACAAAGTAGTTATAAAGAAAGTTGCAGGCTGCCTGGAAATACCCTACGCCTGCCAAAAAATGATCAAAGAAAATGAACCAGACGTAATCATCGCTCTTGGCACAATCATCCGTGGGGGCACATCACATTATGACCTCGTTACAAACACCACATTTGATAGTATAATGAAACTACAGCTCGAACTAGAAACCCCCATCAGCTTTGGCATCCTCACCTGTGAAAACAAGGAGCAAGCCTGGGAGAGAGCCGGAAAAGACGGCCTCAATAAAGGCAGAGAAGCAACCATCGCCGCTCTAATACAAACACAGCTATAAACCTTTAACCTCATTCATCATGAAGATCAAATCCCTCAAGGATATCCCTCAATTACAAGATGTAAAAGTGCTGTTGAGGGTTGATTTTAATGTGCCGATAAACGAAAATCAAATCACGGACGACACCCGCATTTATGAGTCTCTCCCCACCATCAATCACTTAACTGAAAACGGAGCTAAGGTAATCATTGTCACTCATCTTGGTCGACCAAAAGGGCAAGTGGTAGAGAAATTAAGACTGAATTTAGTAGCAAAGAAATTAGAAGAACTACTTGAAAGACAGGTTACCAAATTAGATCAATCAATTGGCGACGAGGTAGAAAAAGCAGTAGATCAAATGCAAAAGGGAGAAATCATCCTCCTCGAAAACATCCGCTTTGAAGCAGGAGAAGAAAAAAATGATCCTAAATTTGCCAAGAAACTGGCCGACCTCGCTGACATCTACGTAAACGACGCCTTTGGCACAGCTCATCGTGCCCACGCCTCCACCGCTGGAGTCGCAAAATTCTTGTCCGCCTACGCCGGCAAACTAATGACAAAAGAGATCGCAGCACTATCCCCACTCGTAGAAGGTGAAATGATCAAACCAGTCACCATGATTCTCGGTGGCGCCAAAATAGACACCAAAATCGGACTAATCAAACACTTCATTAACAAAGTAGACTACTTCTTACTCGGAGGCGGACTTGCCAATACCTTTCTCTACGCAGCCGGTTACGAGATTGGCGAATCACTTTCCGAAAAAGACAAGAAAGAAATCGCCCAAGAAATAATGCTCGAATGTGAAAAAAATCACGAAAAATTCATCCTCCCACATGATGTAGTAGCTGCAAGCAAAATATCCAATGACGCTGATACCGCAGACGTACCTGTAGAAGACATTATCGGCGACATGAAAATACTCGACATTGGAAAATGGACAGCCGAAAAATACTGCGACATTATCACTAAATCAGGCACAGTAATCTGGAATGGCCCTCTCGGAGTTGCGGAATACAAACCCTTCCAATACGGCACAAAAACAATCGCAGAGTGCATCGCCAAACACAAATGTGACTCCATTATTGGCGGAGGAGATACCAGTGATGCTATCTCTAAAGTAAACATTCCTGCAGAAAAATTCACTCACATTTCCACCGGTGGCGGAGCCTGCATCGAATTTTTAGAGGGCAAAGAATTACCGGGAATCAAACCACTGATCAAAAACTAGTTGCCGCAATGCAATCGATCTCAATCAAAGAGTTTTTTGGCAATCTACTGACCTCTACAGTTGAACGTGCCGGAAATCTTTGCTTAAAAAAAGATGCATAAACTTCATTAAAACGGGGAAAATCATCAATATTATCCAAATAAACAGTGACTTTCAAAGCCTTATCCAAAGATGAGCCAGCCCCTTTTAACAAGAGTCGCAAATTTTCCATTACTTGTTCAGTCTGCTTTTCAATATCTCTTTCGACCATCTCTCCCTCTTTAGTGAGTGGCAACTGACCACTTGTATAAATCAATCCTCTACTTTTAATTGCGTGGTCATAAGGCCCAATAGCTGGAGCAACATCATTACAAATAACAGTTTCCATAAATTTCTTGTTAATTATTATTTCTTTTTTGGATTTGTACTTTGCTTCTTCGAATTGTTTTTTTCAGATTTTTTATCCACTTTCTTTTCACCCCCTCTAGATTTATTCTTAGCATTTTTGTTATCTCCACCCTCTTCATCTTTTTTACTTTCACTTTCATCAGACCAACGCTTAATTTTATCCTCAATTACTTCACGCTTAGTACCATAACGCTCACGAGAAACCTTCACCACCTTTGCAATCCGATCAGCCTCAATCTCAAACTCCGGCGGTGGTAACGTAACCATCGAAAAAGTCTTGGTCGGCATCCCATCAATCAAAAGCTTCATATAAGCATTGTATTTACTAAGAGAAACTAAATCACTAGGCAACACTTGCTCCCCAAACTGTTGGGAAAGATACTCAGCATCATCAAAACCAACCTGAAATGACAAGATACTACCGACGTTACCAAACACCGCATCACGCACCTCATCAGGCATCTGAGCAATATATTGATTAGCCATTGTCAAATTCAAACGATACTTCCTCGCCTCCGACAAAATAGTCGCAAAAGACTCCGTAGCAAAATTTTGGAACTCATCGACATAGAGATAAAAATCCTTACGTTCTTTTTCCGGCTCATTAGCGCGACTCATCGCATCCAACTGAAACTTTGTGATAAACATCGCCCCTAAAAGCGCCGAATTATCCTCCCCAATCTTACCTTTAGAAAGATTAATGATCACAATCTTCCCTTTATCCATAGCAAAACGTAAATCAACAGAACTCTTTACCTGCCCCACAATATTCCTAATCACCGGACTAGACAAAAACTGCCCCACCTTATTTTGAATCGGAGAAACGGCCTCAGTTCGAAAGCGATCTGTCATTTTGTTAAACTCCCCTACCCAAAAACTCTTCACCACCGGATCCTTGATCTTTTTGACAATCCGTGAACGAAACCTATGATCCTGCAAAATCCTCGGAATCCCAAGCATCGTCGTACCAGGATACTCCAAAAGAGAGAGAATTGTATTCCGTAAAATATGCTCCAATCGCGGCCCCCAACTATCAGCGTAAATTTTCTTAAAAATCCCCACCAAACCGCTACAAACTATCGAATTTAAAGCAGGATTGACATTTTCTAACATATTAAAAGCCACCGCATACTCTGGATCTGAAGGATCAATCAACATCACATCATTAGTACGATTTGAAGGCACAAAATTAAGCACCGCCTCAGCCAAATCTCCATGAGGATCAATCACCCCCACCCCCTTCCCAGAACGAATATCCGAAAATATCATATTCTCAAGCAAAGTAGACTTACCCATACCGGTTTTACCAACTACATAGACATGCCGCCTACGATCAGCCGGCTTGATGCCAAAAGTATTTTGCACGCCACGAAAATTAGTTCTACCAAGCACTGTATTTTCCAAGCCCTCCTCGGACTCTGAACCGGGCAGATTAACCGGAGCCTCCAACTTTTTGCTTTCTACCCAAAAAATCGAAGGCGTACGCACATGGATATTTGGCAAATGATAGACAGTAGCCAGCTCTTCATTGCTCATCACAAAAGGATTTTTGACCACACGTTTACGATATCGAGTGACACCCTGACGACCATCAACATACTCCTTAATTGCAAAACCATTGAGATGCGGCAAATTAAACTGTTTAAAAGAACCAGCGACCTCCTGCAATTTAATCTTAGCCTGTTCGGTACTTTTATTCTTCGGCAAATAGACAATTCGCAGGTTAACCTCAAAAAGCAAACGTATCACTTTATCAATAGCGGCACTCATCGGCGTCTCACGCTCATGAGAACTCATTGAAGACATCTCATCAACCTCATCTCGATTACGCGCCCCGTCAATCACCTCTCCAGTCTGTACAAACAAAGCTCTGATCCAAAAAATAAGATAGAATGGAAAGAAAACCACCTTTGGCCAAAGCAAACGAGTCATAAGCGCTCGAGACAAAAAAGGACGATCAGAAAGCTTTAAATATTTAGTAAACACGTTGCGCCATTTATCATCAAGAGGACGCACTACCACTTGCACCCAAGCTTGATCTTCCGGGTTTTGAAAACGCAAAAGCGCAGAAGTGATACCAGCCAAGGGATCCACAGTCACCTTATTGACTTTATCCTCAAATTGAGAATAACGCTTAATAGGAAAAACATCTCCAGCCGTGAGCTTTAATTCAGCGGATAAAGCATTTTCTTGATTAGGCGGACTATAAGCATAGTCCTTACAAACCTGTATCTCCACATCCGGATACTGAGCATAAATTTGACCTTCCACTAAATTACGCAAACGTTCCGGAAAAGCGACATAAAATTTAATCACACGAGCAACACTGGCAATCTCAAAACTAATATGATCAGTCGAGTAGCCACGCAACTTTTGCCACAAACTAAATTTAGTCTGCAAACCATGTAAGGTAGCAAAAATCTGCTCAGCCACAATCGGACCACTCTCATTTTCACGCGAAACACGCACTTGTACCACAATATATTTCTGACGATACTGAAAACGCACCCTCTGATAACGAATAAAGTTAGAAAGCGCAAATACAAGCACAATTACTCCCAAATATCCCAAAACAAAATAAAAGAAAATTTCCATAAACGCGATTAGCTAAAATCATTATAACTTATCCTCGGGCAAACTATCAAAATATCTTTGCAAAATTATTTGCGCCGCATAAGCATCACGACCCAAAGTCACTTTTTTTGCTTCACTACCAACCAAATCCTCCACTAAACGATCGGCCTCAAAAGAACTCAAAAGCTCATCAGAAAGCACTACTTCAAAACCTTTATCCACCAGACGCCGTCTTAACTCCTCCACTTGAGCCAAAATATGATTTTCTTCATGCCAACTCTCCATATTGAGAGGCAAACCCAAAACAAAAAAATTAGCACCATACTCCTGAGCAAGGACTATTAGCTTTTTCAACAAACCATCCATCCCTCGATTATCCAGGACCCCCTTTGGTATCGCCACTCTTAAATCAAAATTACCAAAAGCATAACCAATATTTTTACCACCGTAATCAATTGCCAAAACACCTCCAGATCTCTTACTCATCAGCTAATTCAAGCTGCAACTTCAATTTAGTAGTTTTCCCGGGGGCAAGTACCACGTCTACTTCATGCTCCCCTACTTCCTTCAGGTGAGACATTTTTACGAAGTCCTCATCTAGATTGATTTTGTGGTCAGCCAACAAAGCATTGACTACATCTTTTTCGGTAATAGCTGCATAATAGCTTCCTTTCTTAGAACCTTTTCTGGCAATTTTTACAACGACATCAGCCAAAGCTTCCATCACTTCATCAGCCTTTTCTAATAGTTTTTCTTTTTCAGCTAAACGCGTTTCTTCTCTCTCTTGAGCCCAGGCCAAATCAGCCTTAGTAGCAAAATTGGCAATACCACGAGGCAAAAGATAATTTCTAAAATATCCTCCTTTAACGTTTACAACATCGCCTTTACGGCCTAATCCCGAAACGTCTTTATTTAATAAAGCTTTCATATCAAATATTATTTATCAAAATTCCAGCACGAAATTATTACCTGATATTAGCGAAAAAGTAAAGAAAAAATTATTTCGCAAAGATCCAAGAACCGACATTATAGAAGCGATCACTAGGAAAAACGACATTTTCTAAAGAGAGCCCATCCACCTTACCATCGGTAGCATAATAAAAGACCGGTCGATAAAGAAAAATTGCCGGAATATCTTCTTTAATCTGCTCGGCAATCTCATTTAAAGCCACTCCACGCCTTTCCGGCTCAAAAATAGACCTCACATCTTCAATCAAGCTATCAACCTGAAAACGCTTGTAGTTAGAAAGATTCTGTCCATTGGCGCCAGCCTGGGTAGAATGCCAATAAGAATAAGTATCCAAGTTATATCCCAAACTCTGACCGACCAAAAGCAAATCATAATCTCTTTCCATAATCTTCGCCCTAAAGTCATCCAACTCAAGCAACTCCACCTTGATATCAATCCCAATCGACTCCCAAGCAGTCTGCAAAAAGGTCACTACTTTCTTAGTTTCTTCAAACTGGTCAGTCCCTTCCGCATACAAACGAGCCAACAAACGCAAACTCAAAGCGTCTCCGTCCTCATCCACACGTACACCTGTTTTTTCCGCATCATCTTCCGGATAGACAAACCCCGCATCCTTCAAAGCGCCTTGAGCCTCTTCGACACTAGGCTGATACTCCCAATCATCTTGATTAAGCTGCATCAACGGTGTATCCACCGCTTCCTTATCATTAAAACGAGTAATCAGCTCTTCTTTGTCAATCGCCTTTTGCAGCGCCAAACGCACTCCCCTATTATTATTGAGAAAATCATCCTCCATATTGATAAAAACCGCAGTATATTGAGGCAAACGATAAGGAATTAATTCAAATCGTTCCAGTTCTTGAAATTGTGGCAAATAAGCACCCGTCACCTTCACTACACTATTGACAAAACTATGGTCATCCAAAAGACTCTCCATAGTAGGATAAACCACCAAACGTACGAACTCAATCTCGGAAACAGCACCATAATAATCCAGATTTCTCTCTAGATTTAATTGCATCCTGCCATCACCAAAGGCCTGCGGGGGCTCAGTAAGCTTATAAGGACCGCTCCCCACCGGCAAACGATTAAAGGGATGAAGAAGAATATCTTCCGGCGGCACTTCACCCAAAATATGCTGAGGCAAAATCCCAATAGTCAAATTGGTAATAAAAAAGACATTGGGCCTCTCCAAAATAAAAGTCACTGTACGATCATCTACCTGGTCGATCTCAACACCTTCAAAATTGGCTTTCAGGATCTTATTAGGAAAGGAAAAGGACATGATCATGTCATGATAGGTAAAATAAACATCCTCAGCAGTCAAAGCCTCACCGTCGTGCCATTTAAGCCCCGCCTTTAAAGTCAAAGTGTACTCTGTTTTATCCTCGCTAATAGTCAATTGAGCCATATCATCAATGATATTACCACTTAGAGGATCGTACTTCATCAAACCAGAAAAAACCAAGGCAGAGGCCTCACGATCAGCTTCATTAAAATCAACAAAGAGCGGATTTAAAGTCTGAATACCATTCTGAGAAACAATCCCCTCAGTGTAAATACTAGACTGACCAAAATTAAAAAGCCCATAGGGAAAAACCAAACGCTTAATCATCATCAAAAGGACCAAAGTCAGACCAAAAACAGTGATCAACTTATCCCGTTGATCATAATTTTTAAAAACCTTCGAAAAGAATCGAAATAAACTCATATTTTTGGCTTACACTAGACAAAAATAAAAGCAAGAGCATTCAAAACAAAAAGTACGGCCAAGACAATAGTCGCATTAGCTAATACTTTTTCTGCCCCTCTTTTACTGGCATGAAAACCACCTGATCCTCCAAAAGTTGCCGAAAGACCAGTACCTTTATTTTGAGATAAAACCGCCACAGACAACAAGATCGAGAGAATCACTTGAAAAACTAATAGTAAAGTTTCCATCAATTTAACTGTTAAATTTACAGCAAAATTATACAGAAATCACCAAAACTTACAACCTATTTAAAAAAGATATGTTCAATCCAATTGATCACCCCAAAGATCACTGAAGCGACCACTAGCGAAAGAATGTTGGGAAAAACCAAGTAAACACCAGGGATTTCTAAAAACTGGAAAACCTTTGCCAAGCCCCAAAGTACCAGAGCATTAATAGCAATCAAAAAAAGGCCTCCCGTCATCAAAATCAATGGCAAGGAAAGCAACTTTAAAATCGGTTTCACAAAGAAATTAACTAAGCCGAGCACCAGTCCAGCCAAAAAGAAAAACTTAAATTCCCCACCATACTGCACTACATCAACCACCATAAACACCAAATACAAACTCAAGGCGTTTAAAACTATCGTAACCAAAAAACTTTTAAGCATATTTTTTTAGTTAAACATTTCTTTTAACGGCAATTTTTATCTTTTGCCCTTCGATGGTCAGTTCTTTTTCAAAATCCCATTCTAAGTCTCCTTGATTGATTAGCTCATCTGACAAAGTCTCTCTCTTGATATAGTCAGCATGGGATTCAATCGCTTTTTCTAGCTCTCCGGAAGCCGTTAACCAGAGAATAATCCGATCATCGACTTCAAATTCTGCCTCTTTCCGTATTTCCTGGATATGACGGACAACCTCGCGAGCCAATCCTTCCATTGCCAATTCTTCACTGACAAAAGTATCGAGCATTACGACTAAGCCTTCCTCACTTTCAAGATCATAACCTTCTTTACCCTGATAACCGACTTCAAACTCGTCCTTGTCTAAAACAAAATCTCCAAGCCTAACCTTACCATCTTCAATCAACTCAAATTTACCCTCTCGCGCCAAATTAAGGATCTTTTTCACATCACCTCCGTATTTTGGACCCAGCACTCGCGGATTAGGAGTCAGCTGATACTCCACCAACTCTCCCGCTTCTTTAATAATTTTTAAATCTTTTACATTCAATTCTTCTAGAATGACATTTTTTTCTGAAAGTACTAATTGTGGATCAACACCTTCAGGCAAAGCAACACTCACCAAAGACAAAGGTTGTCGCACTTTTATTTTAGCCTTCGCCCGCACAGCATGACCAAGATTGACAATCAGCCGAAGGAAATAGACCTCATTATTGAGATAAGTATCAACCATTTCTTCTTTTACATTCGGCCAATCAGCTAGATGTACTGATTCCTTACCGGTTAAGTTTTGATAAATCTCATCAGCCATAAATGGCATAAATGGCGCCAAAATCTTAGAAAAATCACGCAAAACCATAAACAAAGTCTGATAGGCCTCTTGCTTCTCGGTATCGTTGCCGCTCTTCCAAAAACGACGACGTGACCTCCGCACATACCAGTTTGAAAGATTGTCCACAAAATCCAACATCGGCCGACAAGCCTTGGTCAAATTATACTGATCCATGTTTTCTGACACCTCTCCGATCAAAGCATACAATTCTGACAAAATCCATTTATCCAATTTATTTTTCGGGCTGAAAGTCTCAAGATCAACATCAGGCTCCCAATCGTCAATATTGGCATAAGTGACAAAAAAGCTGTAGGTATTCCAGAGCGTAAGCGTAAATTTCTTTACCACTTCATCAACATGATCCTCAGAAAAACGCACATCTTCAGCTAAGGGCGCCGTTGAGCTATAAAGAAAGAAACGCAAACTATCTACACCTTTAGTATCAAAAATCAATTTCGGATCAGGATAATTCTTCTTTCTTTTAGAAAGTTTTTCACCATCTTTGGCCAACAAAATGCCGTTTACAATTACGTTTCGGAAAGCCGGATCGTCAAAAAGCATCGTCGCCAAAACATGGAGAGTATAAAACCAACCACGTGTTTGATCCAGACCTTCCGCAATAAAATTAGCAGGAAAATTCTCTTCAAAATCTTCTTTATTTTCAAAAGGATAATGCATTTGCGCATAAGGCATCGAACCACTTTCAAACCAGCAATCAAAAACATCGGGAATCCTCCGCATCAATGAACCATCTGTCGGCGACTTAATCACAATCTCATCAATATAAGGACGATGCAGATCCAACTCACCATCTCGGAGAGGCAAATTACCCTCCGCCAACTCATTTAATTCTTCAATTGAACCTATACAAATCTCTTCACCGGTCTCCTCACTTCGCCAAACCGGAATTGGACATCCCCAAAAACGATTACGAGAAATCGACCAATCCCTCACACCATCCAACCATTTACCAAATCGACCATCTCTAATATGCTCTGGTTGCCAATTAATTTTTTGGTTATTGGCCAACAATTTTTCCTTTACATCAGTAACTTTAATAAAGAGCGAACGAGTACAATAATTAAGAAGTGGCACGTCCGTACGCCAACAATGCGGATAACTATGGCGATAATTTTCTTTCTTAAAAAGCAAACCCTTATCAGCCAACATCTCTGCTATATTGCCGTCCTGACCTTTGACAAACTTACCAGCAAAATCAGTGACCTCATCCTTAAAAGTCCCATCCATATGAACATGTTGTATCTTTGCTAAACCTTTTTCTTCTCCAAGATAATAATCATCCTCACCAAACATGGTCGCAATATGGACGATACCGGTACCGTCCTTTGTAGTAACAAAATCGGCCAACTGGATTGTGCAGTATTTACCATTCACATTATCTAGATAGTAATCAAAAAGTGGAAGATAAGTCTTGTTTTCAAGCTTTTTTACATCCACGGAATCAATCACCAGATAATTATTTTCACCAAAGACTTTATCGGCCAAATCTTTAGCTACTATGTACTGCTCTTGTTTACCTTCTTCTGTTTTATAAGCTACCTTGCGATACTCAACATTAGTACCAAAAGCGAGAGCAACATTGCCCGGCAAAGTCCATGGAGTGGTCGTCCAAGCTAAAACATAGATTTCCTCATCGGGGGCTCCTATTGCTTCTAAAGCATCATCATTGAGCTTAAATTTAACCGTAGCCGTTAAGTCAGTGACATCTTTATAACCTTGAGAAACCTCAAAATTTGAAAGCGGCGTCTCCAAAGCGGGAGAAATATACATTGGCTTATAACCAGAATAAACATGCCCCTTATCCCAAAGCTGTTTAAAAACCCACCAGATAGATTCCATGTAAGAATTATCCAAAGTGGCATAGCGATTTTCCATGTCAACCCAACGGCCCATCCTTTTAAAGAGCTCATTCCATTCATTCGTATAACGAAAAACCGATTCCCGACAGGCTGTATTAAACTTTTCTATTCCATAATCAACCACTTCCTTGCGATGCTTGAGCCCCAACTCTTTTTCTACTTCATTTTCTACTGGCAAACCGTGACAATCCCAACCATTAATACGCGGTACATAATACCCTTTCATTGAAAAATATCTCGTTACGGCATCTTTCAAGGCACCTGCTAAAATATGGCCATAATGAGGCAAGCCATTGGCAAAAGGTGGACCATCAAAAAAAACATATTTCTCTGATTCTTTTCTCTTTTCAAGCGACTTTTGAAAGATGAAATTTTCTTCCCAGTATCTTAACATTTTTTCTTCCAACGTGGGAAAATCCTGTTTGGGATCAACTTTATCAAACATAAAACTTATAGATTTTTAAAACAAAAAAGACAAAAAGATCTTACCTTTTATCCGCAGCCCTTGCAACCTTCACAACCACTTGGGCCACAGCCCCCACCTTGAGAAATCCTTAGCTGATAACTATCAACCAGTTTTTCCGCCAAACCAACATAGGACTCCGGTGTTAAATTCAAAAGTGATTTTTTTGCAGCGTCAGGCAATTCCAAACCTTGTATAAACTTTTTGATCACAGCCTTTGTAATCATCTTTTTACCTCTAGTGAGTTCCTTTAGTTTTTCATAAGAATTTTCAATACGGTAACGACGCATCATCATTTGAATTGGTTCTGCTAAAAGAGTCCATTCATCCTCCAGATCAGCCTTAATTATTTCTTCATTTACTAAACACTTAGAGAGCCCCTTGATACTTGCTTTATAAGCCAGGATGCAATAACTAAAGGCCAAGCCAATATTACGAGCGACGGTACTGTCGGACAAATCACGCTGATAACGAGAAACCTGTAATTTACTTGACATATGCTCAAGTAAGGCATTTGCTAAACCAACATTCCCTTCACTATTTTCAAAGTCGATCGGATTGACCTTATGAGGCATAGTCGAAGAACCCACCTCCCCTTTTACGGTTTTTTGTCGGAAATATTTACGACTGATATACCCCCACATATCACGGTCAAAATCTAAAACGATATTATTGATACGCTTCACACTATCAAAGATATCCGCATAACAATCATGCGGCTCAATCTGAGTGGTATAGAGGTTAGCTCGAAAACCAAGCGCTTCAATAAAATCCTGACTAGCCTCCATCCAATCCACATCTGGATAAGTAGCAAAGTGGGCATTAAAATTACCAACCGCACCATTAATTTTACCCTCTAAATAATCGGCAGAAAGCATAATGTCCAATTCACGCTCCAAACGAGCGACGAAGTTTAACAATTCTTTACCCATAGTTGTCGGACTTGCAGGCTGACCATGTGTTAGAGAAAGCATTGGCAACGCCTTGTGAGCTTCCGCCATTGCATAAATTTCTTGCACAAGGCCGCTAATCACTGGCAAATAATCTCTCTCAAGAAAATCTCTAATCATACAAGCATAAGAAAGATTGTTGATATCCTCAGAAGTACAACCAAAATGAATAAATTCTAAATACTCTTCAATAGAAGTATCTTTTAATTGCTCCTTAATAAAATATTCCACCGACTTCACGTCATGATTGGCAGTTTTTTCAATTTCTTTAACACGAATCGCATTCACCGTATCAAAACTTTCATAAATACCCCGCAACTGCCTTAACTCTTCAACTTCAAACATCCTTGTTCCTTCTAACTGCAAAGTATTAAAAAGAAAGATAAACCATTCGATTTCTACCAAGATACGATATCGCATCAAGGCCGCTTCTGAGAAGTATTGATTTAAATAATCAACTTTTGGTGCATAACGACCATCAATCGGAGATATTGCCAATAAATTTTTTTCCATAGATCTTGCTTAAATAGTTTAATTGTATTTTTCTAAATTCTTTTTAATCCTAGCCAGAGGATCACCTACTTCTGCTTTAAATTGTTGACCAGTAATTTTTTCATAGGCTTCAATATACTTTTCTGCCACTGCTGCCCGCACTTCATCCGGCACTTCAGGCACATCCCCTTCACCAACAAAACCTACATCAGCCAACCACTCACGCAAAAACTCTTTATCAATCTTCTTTTGCGACACTCCTTCTTCGAAGCGCTTTTCATACTCATCGGCATACCAAAAACGAGAAGAATCCGGAGTGTGAATCTCATCAATCAAAACAACTTCACCATCAGGACTAACACCAAACTCATACTTAGTATCAACCAAAATAATCCCCTGTTTTGCACACACTTCTACCCCTCTTTGATAAAGCTCCATCGCCTTCTCAGCCATATAATCAAACTGCTCTGCAGTCACCGCACCCATTTCTAAAATCTCCTTACGTGAAACAGAGATATCATGCCCACCCTTTGCCGCCTTAGTCGAAGGAGTAATAATAGGATGATCCAATTTTTGATCTTTCTTTAAGCCATCGGGCAACACATTGCCACAAAAGTTTCGCACTCCTTTTTCATAATGCGTCCAAGCACTAGTACTAGTAACTCCAGTGATATAACCTCGCACAACGATCTCCACCTTCAGCGGTTCACACTCTTTTGCTACCACCACATTGGGATCCGGAAATTCAATCACGTGATTACCAATAATATCCTTAGTTTGCTCAAACCAAAATTGAGCAATCTGATTTAACACCTGCCCCTTAAAAGGAATCAAAGTAATAATACGATCAAAAGCAGACAAACGATCAGTGACAATCAAAATCCTTCTCCCATTTTTACTATAATTATCACGTACTTTACCCTCATATTTCTCACCTAATTGAGAAAAATCAGTCCCACGTAAAACCAAGGGAATCTGAGCAATTATTTGATCCTTTGTAAGCATATAGACAAAATTAAAAACAAAAAAATACTAATTGGATAAATAAAAAAAATCAACTATAGTTAGAGCAAATGCAAATAACTTTTCTTTCATGACTAATTTTACAGAAAACTTCGGACAAATTTCTGCCATTATTGGGACTCAATGGGGAGACGAAGGAAAGGGCAAACTCGTCGACATTATGTCTAAAGATTATGACTTAATCGTACGATCTACCGGAGGAGCAAATGCCGGACATACCATTAAAGTCGATGATAAAAAGTACGTTTTTCACCTCATCCCCTCCGGAATCTTACACCAAAACAAAATCTGCGTAATCACCAACGGTGTCGTCATCCATCTCGCAACTCTGATGGAAGAAATTAGAAAATTAAAGGAGGCGGGCATCGAACTCGACAACAAACTAATAAT
>CAYMGN010000012.1:0-2332 GCA_964389995.1 uncultured Candidatus Peribacteria bacterium
CTGCCGACGAAGATTTTGCCGATTTGGGGGTATTTCTATCCTTTTGTGGAGTTGGCTTTGGGGGTTGCTTATTTATTGCGCTTTCAATTGGATTATGTCAATTGGGTGACGGTGGTGGTGATGTCTGTTAGTTTGATTGGAGTGGTGCGCAGTGTGCTGCAAAAGAGGAAAATTAAGTGTGCTTGTTTGGGGGCGGTGTTTAATCTACCGATGAGTACGGTGACTATTGTCGAAGACGGTTTGATGATTGCGATGGCCTTGGTGATGCTTGTCAATTGAAGAGGAATCGCTTAGACTGTTTTATGGATTCCTTATTCCTAAACAAATTATTTATGAAGAAGATTTTATTTTTGCCGATGGCGCTTTTGTTGATGCTGGTGATGACGGCTTGTGATTTTGGTGGTGGTGAGCAGGATGAAATGGTGGAAATGGAAGGTAAAGAGACTGAAATGAATGAAATGGATATGGATGATGAAAGTCATATTGGTTGTCAGGAAGGTGAGATTGATGAGGATGGTAATTGTGTGACGGCGGAAGAAGGCGATAATAATGCGGCGCTTTTTGAGATGGATTTTACCGGGAAGGTGGTGACGGAAGCGGTGCAATTGGAAAATGTTTCCGGATTTTTTGCGCGGCCGGCGGAAGCTGGAGATTATCCTGGTGTAGTGATGATCCACGAATGGTGGGGGTTGAATGAAAATATTGAGTACATGGCTCAGTTGTTGGCTAATGAAGGGTATAATGTCTTTGCGGTTGATCTCTATAATGGAGTGGTGGCTGAAGAATCTAGCCAGGCTGGTGAATTAGCGGGAAGTGTGCGTAGTAATCCCGAGCAGGCAGTGGAAAAAATGAAGGAAGCTGTGGCTTATCTCCGTGAAGAACAATCGAGTGCGCGTATTGCTTCGCTGGGGTGGTGTTTTGGTGGCCAGCAGTCTCTGAACCTTTCTTTGGCGGAGGATTTGGATGCGACGGTGATTTATTATGGACAATTAAGAGAATCGGCGGAAGAGTTGGCTAGTGTCAGTGGTCCGGTTTTGGGGATTTTTGGAGAAGAGGACAGTTCGATTTCATTGGATTCGGTAGAAAATTTCCAGGAAGCATTGGAAGAGTTGGGAGTGGAAAATACGGTGAATGTTTATGATGGTGTTGGTCATGCTTTTGCTAATCCGTCCGGTAGTAACTATGCGCCGGAGGAGACTATCGATGCTTGGGAGACTACTTTGGAGTTTTTGGCGGGGAGTTTGAAGGAGTAGATGTTTTTTTTGATTGAAAAAATCCATCCCAAACCCCCACCCACCCAAGGGGAGTATATCGTTTGATTGTTAAATAAAATTAAAATTTTTCTAAATTCCTAACCAAACAAACATGCCCAGGAAAAAATCTACTAAGTCAAGTACCAAAAGTGCTTCCAAAACGAGTACTCGTAAAAAGAGTACTACCTCTAAAGCAGCTTCGAGCAAGAGTTCTACCAGTAAAACTGTGAAGAAATTTGATTGGAAAAAAGGATTGGGCTTCGGTGCTGTTTTTCTTGTTTTGGTGATTGCGGTTTTTGCCGTTTTTACTGATTCGCGTATTTCTTTGCCGAAAATGGCGATGGGTGAGGCCTCTACTCAAGGATCTGTTAGTCGTGATTTTGCGATGGAGGATGCCTACTATGGTGACTACGATGAAGGGGCGATGAATATGGCAATGACTTCCCTGCCTCCTGCTCCCGGTGCAAATCCGGTTTCTCCGAATGTCAATGATCGCCAAATTATCCGTAACGGCAGCGTGGAATTAGTGGTAGTCGATGTCGGTCAATCAATCACCGATATCAAAATGCTCGTAGAAGAAGAAAACGATGGCTTTGTCGAAGAATCTTCTGTCTGGGAAGTTGACGATGATAGTGAACGGGGCTGGGTGAGAGTACGTATTCCTTCAGAAAATTTTGATACTGTCTTTGCCGCAGTGAAGGAAATGGCTAGCCGCGTGGAGTCCGAAAATGTCAGTGCCAATGATGTCACAGGTCAAGTAGTGGATCTGGAAGCGCGTTTGCGCAATTTGCGGGCTGAGGAAACTCAATATCGTGAAATCCTTGATCGGGCGGAAACAGTGGACGAAGTCTTGCGTGCAACCGAGTATCTCAACAATGTCCGTTGGGAAATCGAAAGTGCTCAAACCCGTCTAGAAAATATCAATGAGCAAGTCTCTTACTCTACCCTCAACATCAATCTGGTGGACGAAGGTGATGTGGAAATCTTTGGGGTTTACTGGAGACCTATTCTCAATATGAAGCAGTCTTTGCGCAATGCCTTGGAAAACATCACTGAATCTGTGGACTTTATTGTGGCGG
>CAYMGN010000012.1:2342-20000 GCA_964389995.1 uncultured Candidatus Peribacteria bacterium
AAAATGTGCAAAACACAGTTTGCTTCTCCGGAACCCGCTTATCCTTGTTTGGGGCTTGATTTTGGCTCTGGTGACTTGGATTTTGGTGAGAACTGGACGCTGGTTTTGGAAGAAATTTCTTTAGGAATTAAGGTGTGATTTAAAGCGCTTGGTTCGGATTTTGTCTGGATCAAGCGCTTTTTTGTTAGTCTTCTTCGTGAGAAAGTCACCCTTGTATTGCAAGGTACCTTGTGATAAGTTCGGGTCGCTATGAAGTATTTAGAAAACATCAAGGCGCAGATGAGGAAGGGGATCTTGGAATTTTTGATTCTCAATGTGATTGAACAAAAAGAGGTCTATGCTTCAGAAATTTTAAAGAAACTGCGGAAGACGGAAATGATTGTAGTGGAAGGTACTTTATATCCGATTTTGAGTCGTTTGCGCAAGTCAGAATTAGTGGATTATCACTGGAAAGAATCGAAAAGCGGGCCGCCACGGAAGTATTATTCTCTCACAAAAAAAGGAGTTGAAGCCTTAGATCAATTGAAAGAAACTTGGGCTCATCTCTCGAAATCAATCAATTCTCTAATGAAATAACATGAAAAAAGTAGTAAATGTAACAATTGGTAAGACGGTTTTTGTCCTCGAGGACGATGCTTATGATGCCTTGAAGCAGTATTTGGACAAGGTGGGAAAGTACTTTAGCAAGCAGGATGACGCTGAGGAAATTGTGGAAGATATCGAAATCAGTTTTGCGGAAAAATTTATGACGAAGCGTAAAAATCGTGATACGGCGATTACGATCAAGGAAGTGACGGAGGCGATAGAGGAGATGGGCAGCGTGGAAGAATTGACCGGAGCGGTGGAAAACGAGGATCCGATAGATGAGGAAAAACGGGAAAAAGTGGAGACCAAGCTCTTTCGTGATCCGGATAATGAGATCGTGGCCGGTGTGGCTTCGGGCTTGGCTAATTACTTTGGGATCGATCCGGTGATCGTGCGTTTGATCTTTTTCTTGTCGGTTTTTATGGGTGGATTTGGAGCGATTATGTATGGTGTGTTGTGGATAATTATGCCTGAGGCGAAAACTCAGTCGCAAAAATATCAAATGCGAGGAGAAAAATTGACTCTAGAAAAAATCGAGGATTCCCTAAAGAAGGGGCGCGAAAAGTTAAAAAAAAAAGATCTGAGCGGGATTAAAGGTGGTTTGGAGCGTTTTTTTGCGGTGATTGGGGGATTTTTGCGAGGGTTTCTCGAATGTTTACGGTGGATTTTGGGGATGGCGATGAGTGTGGGAGGAGTGCTAGCGATTGCCTTGCTGGCTTTTTTGGTGACGGTTTTCTTTACTGGCGGGCATCTCTTTTTCTTTGAAGAGAGGTTGGATTTTATTTATGAGTGGTTCGAGGGGGTGAGTTTGTATGCTTTTCTTGGTGTGGCGTTGGTGATAGTGGTGATTCCTTTGATTTTCATTTTTAAAGGAGGACTTTTGCTTTTACGGAAGAAGAATCTTTTTGGTGCTAGTGATGTGGTTACTTTGGTGATATTGTGGTTTGTGGCTCTGGGAGTGGCTAGCGCCTTTCTGCTTGATATAATTTTTATCGGATGAGTGGTGCAGTACTGGTAGCTTACGTTAACTAGCGATATTTAGAGTAGGTTTGGTGAGAGTCTTCTGTCAGGACTTCGATTGTGTCAATGGCTAATCTTTGGGTGATTTCTTGATAGTGTTTTTTATACGTTCTGACTCGCCTCAAGGGTGAGGTGCGGATTAATTGGCTGTCGTTTTGGAAATAAAGTGGTTTGCCTCTTTTAATGCCTCTGCAAATTTTTGTTTGGGGATGAGTGTCTGATGCAGCTATGTTGAATAATGATCGTGAGGGGGGGGGCAATGTATATTATGTCACGATGGTGATTGTTGCTTGGTGGAGCGAGGATCAGAGAGTCGCTTGCCGTGATTGCAAAAAGGGTGGAGTTGTCGTCTAGATCATAGGTGTCGCATTCTGACATTTGATAGATTTCGGACACTCTTTCGAAGACGTATTGCTGGATCATCACTTCTAGCATAATCATATCGAAGCCTTCAGGTCCGGTGAGCATTTGGATAAAGACTGGCGTGTTGGGATCCTCGATTATTTCTAAAGCTAGATCTGAAGCACGCTCTGGATTATCGATGATTTGTCTTAATTCTTGGATGATGTATTTTTGAATTTTTTTCGCTTGGCGATAGCAGGTTCTTGGTGCTTTTTCGATCAGTTTTGTTTTACTGCGCTCAATCGCAATTTCAATACCAAGATTATCTACGAATTCTGGCCAATATTTAGTGTCGAGATTGATGTCTTCCGGCTCGGAAATCAGCGGTGTTGGTAGGCACTTTTCTAGATGTTGGGCTCCCGGTAGTTTTGGTAGTGGCATGGTCTGTTTCTGTTTTATCGAGGGGCGATAGTAATTTATGAATGGCGATTTGTAAAGATTAACTTTTTGTTGTATGTTGCGGGCGCTCAAAGCGTGGGGCTTTGGGTTGTCATTCGACAAAACGGTAAATGAAACGGAGTGTATGATGGAAATCAACGGCAGGGAATACTTGGTGATCTGGCGCGATTCTTTCGTTAATCTCGATGTGCCTGATGGTCATCCTGACCGAGTGAAGAAGGATTTTGGTGTTGACAATTTGAGGGAATTGATTCTGTTAGTAAAACATAGTCACTTCTCTAGGTTTGTTTTTGGGATCACGGATACCCGTTTTTACATGGGTAAGCGGATTCCGATAACCAATAGACGATGTGACGATTTTGTTTGGGATACGGAAGGGCTTTTGTTTGAAGCCAGATGTGAGACGGCTGAGGGCTGTCGCGATTTTTTTAGAGCTTTTCTGGAGGGATTGCGTTCAAAGGACGTTCCGCCAAATGAAAAGCCTTGGACATTCTGTATCCAGCGCTTTGACACCCATAAATCTTTACCGTTATCGCTTTATTTAATGGTAAGTTAGGTCTTTGTCGGCCTAAACTCACCCTTTCCCCACACCTATCCCTGGTCCGAATTGGAGGTTTCGGATCAGGTTTTTTCTAGTGCGATTTTATTTTAATCTTGTTACTTTTTGCTGATTTTATCGTATGATGTAGTGGAAGGAGATTTATTAATAGCTATTATGGATCAAAATTTCGCTGAGCTTTATGATCAGCATGTGGCAGAGGTTTACAAGTTTATTTACTTCAAAGTTTTGCACAAAGAAACGGCTGAAGATTTGACCAGTACCACTTTTTTGAAGGCGCTCGAGAGCTTCTCAAAATTTGATGGGAAAAAGGCCAAATTTAAGACCTGGGTCTTTCGGATCGCGCGTAATACGGTGATCGATCATTATCGCACTGCTAAGCAGGTAAGCAATATCGAAGATGCTTGGGGGCTCTCCAATGACGAAGACGTGGTCCAAGATCTGAAAATCGCGGAAAAGTATCAAAAAGTGCGAGACTATATGGAGATGCTCACTGCCGAACAAAGGGAGATTGTGTTGTTGCGAGTTTGGCAGGGATACAAGTTTCAGGAGATTGCGGAGATAGTAGACAAAAGTGAAGGGGCTTGTAAAGTGATGTTTAAGCGGGTGATCGATAAAATGCAGGCGGATTTTGCTCAGTTGGTAGTATTACTTATGTTAATCAACTAAAAATATGCGGGAAGAAATCAAAAATATTTTGGAGGATTTGTATCAATTGGATCCTCAGCTGCGAGAGCAGGAAAGTGAGTTGGAAAAATTGGTGGAACAGCTTTTGGAAGCACAGCCGGAAGTTGAGGTCGATGAACAATTTGTGCGCAATTTACGTAATCAACTCTTCGCCGATCAAGAAAGCGAAGAAAAAATTAACCCTCTTAATATGTACAAAAAATTATTCTTCTCCTTTGGTGGAGGAGTTTTGGCTACTGCGCTTGTGGTGGCAGTGGTGGTTGGTCCGAGATATTTTGGTGCTGATAGTGAGCCCGAGATGATAGCGATGGAGGAGTCTGATGGTGAGCAATTGGCCTTTGCGCCCAGTGTGGAGATCAATGACTTGGGTGCTGAAGCCTTTGGTGATCTGATGGAGCTCTCTCGTTCTAATGGTGCTGTAAGTGAAGAAGCTGCCGGTCTTGGTGGTGGAGGTACGAGATCTCTTAGTGGAGTTTCTGAATCGGCGGTGCTGGAGTCGGCTGAAGACTCTGCTTCAAGCTTGATCTATCCTTACAATCCAGTGAATTATCGCTTTGTTTATGGTGGTGAACAGCTCGAGCTTCCTAGTGAACTCAATGTTTATCGCAGCGAACAAGTGCGGGCTAATGCTGGTTCTCTCGTCAATATGATCAAGAATTATGATTTTGATCTCTTAGATCTCGATCGTTATGACGGTATGCAGGTTGAATCAATTAACCTTGTACAAGATGCGGAGCAAGGATACTACATCAGTCTGAACTTTGTGGACAGTAGTATCAGCATCACTCAAAAATGGGATACTTGGCAGCACCCTGATCAACCTTTGCGGATGAGTGATATTCCACCTGATGCAGATTTGATTGCGATTGCTGATAAATTTCTCGATGACAATAATATTGATCTTAGCGGTTATGGTGCACCGATTGTGCGCAATGACTGGCAAATGGAGATCATGTATGCCGAGGCAGAAGGCCGCCCAGTAGAAGAAATCTACGTGCCGGAAATCATTACTCTGGTCTATCCGATCGAGCTTGACGGAATGTCTGCGGTCGATCAAGGAGGTTACCCGATGGGGCTCAATATCAGTGTGAGCATCGTTCATGACAAGGTAACCAACCTTTATGAACTTCGTCCTTTGAAATTTGAACAATCACAATATCCAGGTGTCACTGATTGGTCTCGGATCGAAAATTACTTGGCTAAGGGGGCCGGATTTTACGGCTATTACGATGAAAGTGCTGAAGAATTAGAAGTACAACTAGAAAACGCCCAAATCGTAATGCTAGCGATGTGGCCAGAATCCGAAATATCCAATGGTCGCTATACCAGATATTTCACTCCGGCAATCAGCTTTGATGTGGTGACTCCGGAAGACAATCCATATTTCTACCCACGCAAATTGACAGTACCGCTAGCGGAAAATCTCTTAGCGGAGATGGAAGATAGAAATGATCAAGCAGTACCAGAGCCTCGTCCACTTCCGGTGGAGCCTGGTCCGGCGATTGAGCCTTTGATCTTGGAAGAAAGCGATCAGTAAGTTAATTGATTACTCTCTGGCATAGGTGTTAAAATCTATGTCAGAGAGTTTTTTTAATTGTGTTTGTATGAAATTGGTTTTGTTGTGGCTGGTGAGTGCGGCTTTTATTTTGATGGCGACTTATTTTTTGCCTTGGGCTACTGTGGATGGTTTTGGTACCGCCTTGTTGGTGGCTTTTGTGCTGGGGATAGTTAATGTGACTATTCGCCCTTTGATTTGGCTTTTGACTTTGCCGCTCAATATTTTGACCTTGGGGCTTTTGAGTTTTGTGATTAATGCTGCAATGGTGCTCCTGGTGGATAATTGGGTAGACGGCTTTGAGGCCGGTAATTTTTGGACCGCTTTGATTATTTCCCTCTCGGTGAGTTTAGCTAGTGTGTTGGTCAATGATTTGCAGAAGAAGTAGGCGAACGGCGTTTTTTTGACTTTTGATTGTTTTGATGTATAATTAAGTCCTGCGAAGGGGTCCGAGAATTTTCAATTTGTTAATAATCTTCTAATTTTTTTATATATGAACGAATCTGAATTGCAAAAAATTGCTGACAGATATCAGCTTGAGCTAGTTGTAGCTTATGGTGCCTATGCTGAGGGCAAAACTCATTCAAAACATGATGTAGATCTAGCGGTGAGCTATGGTCGAAGATTGAGTTTAGGTGATCGTTTGGCCCTAAGACAACTCTTGAGTGATCGCTTTTCTCGTGAAGTGAATGTTGTGGATTTTGATAACATTTCGCCGCCGATTCTAGAAAAAATTCTTGAATCAAATGACTTGCTCTATGGAGAAGAGGAGTTGTTTGAGGAGATCAGTGCTGATGTTGAGGAGGAGCAGGTTGTCGCTTAGATCTGAGGAAATACTTTTCTATTTCGACCAAAATTAATGCAATGATGCTAGTGGCTATAATCAATAGCCACTCATCTATTGTTAGGGCTGAAGTATCAAAAAACTTGTTAAAGAATGGATGATAAGTAAATCCTAACTGGGCGATGATTGCGATGAAAATTCCGAGTAGGAGAAATTTATTAGATACAGGATTGATAGTAAAGATAGACTTGTCCAGTGAGCGACAATTTAAGAGATAGAACATTTCTACGAAGATAAAGATGTTAACCATTACGGTACGAGCTTCGGAAAGGGATTGAGTGCGTGAGATGACGTATTCAAAGAGTCCGAGCCCGGCTATGGTAAGGATCAGTGTTACCAAGGTTATTTTAGGGATAGTATCTTTACTAACCAAAGGTTCATTTTTTGGTCTTGGGGGATGTTTCATGACATCTTTTTCTTTTTGTTCAAAAGCTAAAGTAAGACCAAGGAATAAAGCAGTGGCGAGATTGATCCAAAGTATTTGTAATGGGGTCATTGGTAATTCCAGACCTAAAAAGACTGCTAAAACTATCACGAAGGCTTCGCCGAGATTGGTGGGAATGGTCCAGACGATGAATTTCTTGAGATTGTCGTAAATCACTCTTCCTTCTTCTACCGCTGCCTCTATGGACGCAAAATTGTCGTCTGTGAGGATGATGTCGGCCGATTCCTTGGAAACATCGGTCCCGGTAATCCCCATCGCTACTCCGATGTCTGCTTGCTTTAGTGCTGGAGCGTCATTTACTCCGTCCCCGGTCATGGAGGTAATTTGGTTTTGAGCTTGTAGGGCTCTGACCAATCTTAGTTTTTGTTTAGGTGTCACTCGGGCAAAAATTGTTTTTTCTTGAGCTATTTTTTCTAATTCCTTGTCGTTGATTTTTTGTAATTCCTTACCGGTAATTGTGGAAGTTTTGAGATCTTTTAGTTTCAGTCCGATGCTTTTTGCGATTGAGTAAGCGGTGATTTGATGATCGCCAGTGATCATTTTGACATCTACATTTGCTTTGTAAAAAGATTGGATTGCCGGTTTTACCTCGATGCGTGGAGGGTCGATGATACCTTGAAAACCAAGAAACTGGAGATCCTGTATATGATGATGTTGGAGATCAGTAATTTTTTGATTAACTGGGTTTTTTGCCATAGCGAGGACACGCAGCCCTTCAGCGGCCATTTTTTCTGCTACTTTGAGTAATTTATCTTTATTTTCGATTTGAGATTTTGAGAGTATCACTTCCGGTGCTCCCTTTACATATATTTCTTCACCGTTTTGGTGATTTTGTACCAACACGGCCATGTATTTGTGGCTTGAATCAAAAGCTATTTCGTCTACACGGTCGAAATGAGCTCGTACTTCTTTTGGCGTTAGACCGGCTTTAGAGGCTGAATACAAGAGAGCGGCTTCGGTTGGTTGACCAAGATTTTCGGTTACGGAATCATTACAGACGACGGCGGTTACTAGCAAAGTTTTTAAATCTGCTGCCTGGTCGATTGAGACTTTTTGATCTTCAAAGGTGATTTGACCTTGGTCGTTGTATCCGCTACCGCTGACATCGTAGATTTTGTCTTGGCAGTAGATTTTTTTGACGGTCATTTCGTTTTTAGTGAAGGTTCCCGTTTTGTCGGAACAAATAACCGTGGCGCTACCAAGAGACTCGACGGCAGGTAGATGGCGGATAATTGCGTTGCGTTTTGCCATGCGGGCGACACCGATTGCTAAGGTGATGGTGATTACTGTCGGGAGACCTTCGGGGATCAGGCCGACTGCAAGAGCGACAGAAGTATTAAACATTTCTAAGTACTCTTTGCCGCGGAAGATCCCTACAAAAAATAACAGTGCAGCTAAGATGATGATGGCAACGAGGATTTTATTGCTGAAGGTTTTGAGTTTTTTGGTAAGATTGGTCTCTACCTCTTCTACAGAACTAATCATGTCAGCGATTTTGCCAATTTCGGTCTTGATGCCTGTGGCGGTAATGATCACTTTGGCGGCACCGGAAACCACTAAAGTAGAGGAATAAACCATATTTGTTCTTTCGGAAATGATTAATTCTTTTGCTATCTTATCTGAGGTTTTTGTCACCGGTTGTGACTCACCGGTGAGCACTGATTCGTTGATCTGAAGGTTGTTGCATTCGATTATGCGACCGTCAGCAGGGATTTTGTCTCCCGCTTTGAGGATTAAGAGATCTCCTGGGACTAAGTCTTCGGAACGGATTTTTGTTTGTTGGCCTTGGCGGATGACAGTAGCTTCTTGTACGAGATTTTTGCTGAGGGCTTGGATGGCGTTGACGGCCTTGTATTCTTGGATAAAACCGATGATGGTATTGAGGACAACCACGGCAAATATCACTGCGCTATCAGTGATTCCTTTGAGGAGATAGGAGACGACTGCAGCGATAATCAGGATATAGACCAACGGCTGGTTGATTTGATTCCATAGTACGCTGAGGATGCTTGGTCCTTTGTCGATGGGGAGTTTGTTGGGGCTAAATTTGTTTTTTCTTGCCTCTAATTCAAATTTATCTAAGCCGCTTTTTGGATTGGTCTCCAGTAATTCGATTACTTCTGTATTTTTAAGGTGATGCCAATGTTGGTTGAGGATTGTTTCCATGTTTTTAAAACTGAGCTATATTATTAACACTATCTATTATAGTGTATTTATGAAATTTTGGGGAAAAATTAAGAAAATTGTTGTTCATCATCTTGATGCTCATACTGCGAGGATTTTTGATATTAATGCAGGTAAGCTCAAAAATATTCCCAATGAAGTGATTTGGTTAGTATATATCATGTGTGTGAGTGTTTTGTTTCAGGGGATATTGGATATTTTGATTAAATTTATGGGTTTTACTCCTTTTTTTCCAATGTTTCCTTGGCGTTTGGATTTTTTGTTTTTGACTGCAATTTCCGTTTTGATGGGGTTTCAAGCTTTGGTTGGTATGAGGCGGAGGGAGCTTGATGTGACTCGGAATTCTGTACAGTTAGGTCTTTTGGTTGAGAGCGCTTTGGTGATTAGTGATGTCGTATTCATTATAAATTATTATCCGGAAATGAAGGTTGTTTTTCCGGTGAGAATGATTTTTGTGGTGTTGACTACTGCCAATATTGGGATTCTGATTTTTTTAGTGAAGAGATTGAGGCTTTTTTGGGACAGTGAGGGGAAGATGAGATTGTATTAATAGCTATCTTTTCTTGACTTAGGTCTGATATTGTTTTATTGTAATAGGCTTTAAGTTTTGTTTGATTACTTAAAAAAGAAGATGAAGCCTAATAAATTACAACTGGTGGCGGGGATGGCCTTGGCTGGCTTGGTTGCTTGTAATGAACAGGGGCAGGAAGCCGATGTGGATGCGATGGATATGGCTGTTGTAGAAAAGGGTGGTTTTGATTACACGGATATGGCAATGGTCCCTTATCGTGATTTGCCGGAGCCGGATATTGCTCAATTGCAGGGGTTTACTTTGTCGGCGTTGGAGGAGGTTTTTCAGGCGATTGAGGATGGTGATCAAAAGGCTTTGTTGGAGGCTGGCGCTAGTGAAGAAGAAGCCTGTGTGAATGGTGCGGAGGTGATTAATGGTGTGATGCGGGCCTTAAATGAAGCGGTGGAGATTAATGAAGGGAAGCTGCAGTGTTTGTACAAGGATAAATGCTATTACGATCTTCAAGGGGAGGTGATTATTTCTGTCCGGGAAGCAGAGGAGTTTGATGGTATTGTTGGTGATTTTTATTTATATGATTACCCGAGTGAAGAAGGTAAGGCAGTGACTCATAATTTTGAGTTCACCGCGAATGGTGGATTGCGTTATTCTCAGTTTGAGGGGCGTGAGTATCGTGGTGAACAATCCAGTGATTTGATCTGTCCTCAGTATCAGGAGATGATTGGATATTGGTTGAGTGATTATCGTAATTTTATGCGGGATCATCTTTTGAGGGATGACTTTCGTGATCCGCGGAAGCCTTAGAATTAAGAACGGGCAAAGATGCGTCGCCACCAGTGGTTTTTTTGATATTGATGGGGGGCCGCTCTTTTGATCGCTGCGATTTTGTCTTTAGTTCCTTGTGAGCCTGCTATTTGTTTGAAAAAAAGTGGATAAGATTTTGCTCTTTTTTCTAGTTTTGGATCGAGGTGGGCCAGGTCATGACTAGGGTCAAAATTGTTGAGGAGGTCGGCAAGCTGGTTTAATTCGTTAAATCTTATTATCTCAGGGAAAAGCTCTTGGCAAAGGGAGGGGTTCGATCTGATTTGAGGGTATTTGGAAGCAAGGTAGAAATATTGTTGGATGATGTTTGCGGTAGATGCTCGAGTGTCTCTTCGGTCTCTTGGTTTAATAATTCCGGCGTTAATAAGGGTTTGCTTATAATCGTTAGTGGATTTGTAGATAGCGTCAAAGATGAGAAATTGAGTGTCTCTAGTGTCTTCGGAGTGTGCTTCTTCACTTGCTGAAGTGAGGTTTTGGATGAGGAGAGTGATGGTTTTTTGAGCTATTGCTTCGGGATGTTCTCTCTTTATTTTTTGAGTGATTCTGTTTCTTTCTTCGCGGTAGAGTTGGAGAGCTTTTTTTTGATGGAGATTTTGGTTGTTTAGTTCGATGGCAGGTTTATTTAGTTGTATGTGATCGAGGACTTTTTGGATTGCTTCTTGAGCAAAAAGGGCGATTGATTCTTCTGGGGGGAGAGTTTTCAGTGCTTCAATATCTTGATGGAGTTTTTGTGCTAATTGAAGAGTATTGTCGCTTATCTCTTGGGGATTGACAGTATGGATTTCGGCAAACAGTTGACTGAGATCATTGAGAGAATGGCATTGTTCGATTTGGACTTTGGTATCGAGAGTTTCGGGGATTTCGAGGAGGCGGGCAACTGCTGAACGGAGCCCTTTTTTGCGGGTGAGAGTGTTGATTGCTTCAGGATCGTTTCTGACATCGATGATGAGGTAGATCAGCTGTGCGACCTGTTGGGTGTTGTTGGAAATCACTCTGAGGATTTCGATCAGGTCATAGAGATCTTCGCAATCGGTGAAATCCAAGGGGGATTTGGTGTTACGAACTAGGTTGTTGGGGTCTTCGGAGCCGTTGAGGATGCGGATGGTGTCATTGCTTTTCATTTTTTTTCTAGCGTAAGATTGCAAAAACAAAGGTTTCGAAATATGCCTCGAGGTATTTTGCCTTTTAAAAGCATTTTAATTGCTGAAATGCTTCCTACTAGGTAAGGATATTTCCAGGGGAGTCTGGATTTGTTGATTTTGAGAATTTTTTTAGTGGTGATGGAATTATTTGTGTTTTGGTTTGATTCAATTGCATTAATAATTGAACTGACTTCAGTTTTCTGTAAATGAAATTTTTTATCTAATTCCTTGATGAGTTCTTTTGCTTTACTTTTTGGAATGTCGGCGATTCCATTAATAGAGATGTCGAAGGTAACGATTAATTTGCCTTTCTCTTTGAGTAGTTTGTGAAATTCATTGATTATTTTTGGGTAATCATCTGTATGTTCCAGTACTGAAATACAATAGATAGCGTCAAAGCTTTTTTCTTGAAATTGCGAGAGATTGCGAAGATCATTTTGCTTAAATTGAACATTGCCCGATTCGGTTTTTTTGATTTTTTCAAAGGCCGGTTTGAGATTGTCATAGTCTAGACATACTATGCTGCTGTCATTTATTTCTTGGCCTAGCAGAAAAGGAAAGAATGTTAATCCTGATCCGGCGTCGAGGATTTTAAGTGGAGTTTTTGATTGTGCGATTTCCTTGATGGAATGCAGTACATAGGGATATTCAAATTCTCTACTCCATTGATGTAGAGGATCTTTGACCCATTTTGTACCATATTGATCGAGAGATTCTTGATGTTTTTTGATAAATTGATCGGAAAATTTTTCTATTGCCTGAAAAAAATCGCTGGAGATCAGACTGTGATATTCGTTGATTGTCGGGATACCGTCTTGAAATTTGAACATTGTTTGATGTTACTATTGATGATAGTTAGTGTTGGTTGATGATGGTCATAAATTTCTGGCCGTATCTTTCGAGTTTAGTTTGGCCGACGCCGTGGATTTTGAGGAATTCTTTTTCGCTTTTTGGTAGTTGTTGGCACATGTCGCGGAGAGAGACGTCACTGAAGACGATAAATGGTGGGATGTTATTTTCTTCGGCGAGTTTTTTACGGAGAGCCCGTAGTTTTTCGAATAATTCTTGATCGTATTCTTGATTGTTTTGTATTTGGTTGTGAGATCTTTTATTTTGCTTCTTTTCTTTTAATTTTACAACAGGAAGTTCGATTTTTTCCGGGCTTTTGAGAAATTTTTTGCCTTTGTTGGTGATGATGAGGATCGGGTATTTGCCTTCGGTGCGGTAGAGGTATTTGAGGGTGATGAGGTACTCGATGATTTGGTCTAGTTCACGGCCGTTGTATTGGTCGACGATGCCAAATACGGTGAGGCTCTTGTGTTCGCGGAAGATTTTTTTGCTTTTGCTGCCGCGGAGGATATCGGCGACGTATTTTTTGCCGAAGCGGCTGTCGAGACGGACGACGGCGGAGAGGATTTTTTGGGTGATTTCGGTGGCGTCAAAGGTGGGGTCTTGATTGAGGCAACGGTCACAGTTTTGGCATTTTTCCGGCGGATTTTTTTCTCCGAAATAGTCGAGGAGATGTTTTTTGCGGCAGGAGAGGAGCTTGGCGTAGTTTATTACTTGATTTAGTTTCTGCAGGGACTGGTCTTTTAGCTCTTGGTCCTCTAATTGATCGAGAAAAAACATGTGTTTGTGAAAGTCGCCGTAGTTAAAAAATAGTACGCATTCGCTGGGGAGACCGTCACGTCCCGCTCTGCCGATTTCTTGATAGTATCCTTCGAGACTTTTGGGGAAAGTGTAGTGGACGATGAGGCGGATATTGGATTTGTCGATGCCCATGCCAAAGGCGATCGTGGCGACGATTACTTTGATTTCGTCATTGACGAAGAGGTCTTGGTTTTTTTGGCGGAGGTTGTTGCTCAGTCCGGCGTGATAGGGAGCGGCGAGGATGCCTTGAGCCTGAAGTTTGCCGGCGATTTTTTCGGTTTCGTTGCGGGAAAAGCAGTAGATGATGGCCGATTCGTTTTTGTTTTTTTCCAGGAGGGAGAGGAGCTTTTCAAAGGTTTGGTGCTTTTTTTTGACGGATACTTGGAGATTGGGACGGTCGAAGCTGCCGAGAAAGGTCTTGGCCTCGGGAAGTTTTAATTGTTTGAGGATGTCTTGTTGTACTTCCGGGGTGGCAGTGGCGGTGAGAGCGATCACTGGCGCGTTTAATTGGGCTTTGAGATTCTTGAGATTGCGATAATCGGGTCTGAAATCATGGCCCCATTCTGAGATACAATGAGCTTCGTCGATGGCGATGAGGCTGATGTCACATTCTTGGAGGAAGACGCGAAATTCTTCTAAAGATAGGCGTTCGGGGGCGATATAGAGTAGTTGGATTTCTTTTTTGAGCACTCGGTTTTGGATCTCAAGAATCGTGGGGTAATCGAGAGTGGAGTTGATGTAGGCAGCGTTGATGCCGTTTTGATTGAGGGCATCGACTTGGTCCTTCATCAAAGCGATCAGGGGCGAAATCACCAGCGTCAGTCCGGGAAAAATAAGGGCGGGAAGTTGATAACAGAGAGATTTACCGCCACCGGTAGGCATGATTACCAGGCTGTCTTGTTGGCGCAATGTGTGTTTGATTACATCTTCCTGCAGGGGACGAAACTGCTCAAACCCGAAATGTTGTTTTAATATTTCTTGCATACGTGCCTACTATAGCCTAGATTTGTTAAATTTTTTTAAAGTTTTTTTAAAAAAAGATGTGAGGCTGGGCCTATTGGTTGACTTCTTTCGTAAGAATACTTATAATTTGTTGCTAACTTTAGCCTTTTTATTTTACTTCATGTCAAAAAACGGTCTCAATCTCGATCGTATTTCTCAACGTTTTGCGGAGGCGAGAAAGCCGAGAACGCGTGTAGAAAAAGAGCTTTTGGCTATTGCTGCCTTGTCGTCCGTGGTGGTGCATCTTTTATTGATCACTCATGATGTGAGTGAAAAAGTGGATAATGTGATGATTACTGCGCTTGAAAAAGATGAGGAGGCAAAGAGCGAAACTAGAGTGGAGATTGTGATTAATCTGGGCAAAAAGAATGTAAAGAAGAAGCAGGAAAAGGTGGATCAGGCGAGTGTGGATGATCTGCCTTTCTTAAATCAAATTGAGCAACTTGGAGCTATTAAGAGCTTTATAAAAGAGAAATTTGAAGAAAAAGGTGATGAGGCGATCAACGGTATTGATCTTGCGAGTGTTTTGTTTTATTCCGTTCGGTGGATGAGGGCGTGACTAAGGAAGATGTGGCTGAGCACAAAAAGGTATATGAAGATATCGTTGATCGATTGAGTGAATACTCTCCTCATCGGATGTTTCATGAGATTGCTCAATTTCATCTAAATTATCAGGAAGGGAAGAGGAGTTTTTATAAACTTTTAAATCGGCAAAAGAGTGAAAATGCCGGTAATTGTAATGGTTTTGCTGAGTTGGACTTGGCTTTGCTTTTTCCGTTGATTAGACCGGAGCATATCTATGTGCAATACAAGGTCGAGCATGTACTTGTTTTAGTGAAATTTCGTGATAAGTTTTATAGTTTTGAAGACCCTTATCAGCCGAAGGTGGTTAATCCTTACGAGAAGGGGACTTTGATCTTTCCTTTGAGGGAAGTAGTGAAAGAAAGTGTGGGCTATGCTAAGGCTCAGCCCGAAATTTATATTCCTAAAAATCCAAAACTCTCGAAGCCAAAAAAAGAGATGGATCCGGCTGTTGCCAGTGACAAAAATAATGAATTGTTAGGTATTGATACCAGGGGGTATAGTTTGATGGAAACTCAGTCTCCGAGCGCCGATAAAAAACCGATCGAACCGCAACCTTATCTCGGTGATCCAGAGGAGGGGAATCCAGATTTGCAGCTATGGTATGGGATGCTTGAGAAGCGTACTAAGTTGGAGCAGATGTTGCATCGTTATATTGATGAGTATCCCGATTTTCAGGAGGTACCGGAGCGTTTGAAGTCTAAAGGCGTATTCTCTAATGATAATGAAAGTCATGGTTTTTGGGCATATCATCAGGATGGTAATCGAGGCTATGGCAAGGAAAGGAGGCCGGACGAGTATAGTGACGATGAGATTTTTTTGATGTCGAGCGCAGCTTTGCGTGAGCAGTGGTTAATTCATAAAATTAACTATCAAGGGGCGGCTGCAATAGTAGGTGCTCCTCATGATCTCGATCATTTTCAGGTTGTCGATTTGGGAAATAGTGCTAATGACGAGGTTGATGTAGCTCGACTTTGGGCACGTCCGATTTTTAGTGAGGCGATGAATTTTGTGAGAGAGAGCGGTATTTATACCAATGTTTATATTGATGGAAATGATGAGTATTTTGAATATGCAGTCAATAAATTGCGGGGGTTTAATAGTCAACGGGTGAGTTTAGAGATTAGTAACCATGCGCAATTACGATATTTTATTGATCATTTTGATTTTGAAAGAGTAAAGCGTTTAGGGATTTCTGGAAAGATTGATGGACTTGATTTGAAGCCGTTTATGGATTTTTTTAAGAGGCAAGGGATTAATTTGATAGTGGGAGGTGGAGTGATTGATTTTGAGACGACGGTGGTGAGAGCAATGGGCAGTGAGGACGAGAAGGAATATGTAAAAAATACTTTTTTGGCGCAATATGTTGAAAGAGGTGGTTTGTATGAAGAGGAGCAGTTGAAGGGAGTTGTGGATTTTTCTAATAGCTATGATCATTTTAACATGGATGTTGACTGGGAAGTGGAGGAGAAAATTGCTTTACTGCAGAGGTTGGTCGATAAGGAGGTCAGATTTGATACGGTGATTTTTGAGGTGTTTGAGTTGGGTCTTCCTGAGGAAAGTGTGCTTGATAATGAAGAGATTAATTTTGAAGAAAGTTCAAATGATATTTTTGATGAAAGGATGAGGGAATTAGAAAAATATGCTGCACATTTTGAGACCTTGTATTTACGCAATCCTGGTCGATTTCCTGATGATAATGAGGCCTTTAGTGAGGGGAATTTGGAGAAATTGGCTCAGTGGAAAAATCGTTTTGCTCAGCTGGGGGTGGAATTGATCTACTAAAAAAGCCCCGGATTGCTCCGAGGCTTTTGCTTTAGCGCGGGATTGAGGACTTAAAACTCAGTGTATTCGCCGATGAGGTCGCCGTTGAAATAGATGTCATAGCTGCCGGGTGAGAGATTTTCTTTGGTGTTGAGGAGGAGGTTGAGCGTTTCTTTTTCGTTGAGGCCTTCGCAGGTTTCGGCGGTGCGGCGGGTGTAGTAGTTGAGGCGGATGTCACCGCTGTCGATGCTGAGGTTGCTGTCGGCGCGGGCTTCACAGGAGGTGTCCAGTGAGGAAGTGACTTCGAGATTGACTGCGTAATCGTTGGAGACGATGCTCGCATTAGTGTAGTCCATTTCTTGAGTGGTCATCCAGCTTGGTTCCGGGAGGAAGTAGAGGCTTTGGGCCACTGCTTCGATTTTGTCCCGGACGTAAGGGCCGTAGTTTTCTTCGACGAGTGCTTGGTCAGTGATGATCACTGCTCCGTGTTGAGTCCAAGGGTGATCAAAGACGAATGATTGATCACTGACAGGTACGGTTTCGGTACCATAGGCTTCAAAAGTGAGTTTGAAGTTGTTGAGGGTGCTGAAACCATTGAGGCCTTCGTCATTGGTGAATAAAAGGCAGGTGGTGTCAACGCTATCGTCGTTGATGGCGTATTCGTTGCAGTAGTTGGTGCTTGATACTTCTTCGATTCCGCGGAAATGGTCGAGCCAGCCACCACCACGGTCGTATTGGATTGGGAGGATGATGTAGGCAAAATTATGAGTTTCATCTCCGTCTTTTACTCCGACAGTTGCCCAGTTGTAGTCATTGGCTTTCACTTCGAGATTGCCCCATTCCATCGGGAAATCAAAGGCTATTCCTAATTCGGCGATTTCGATATTGAGAGTGTCTCCGGGGACATAACCGACGGTGGGTTCGAGGCTAGAATTGAATCTCGGAGCGTCAGCATCTGCGATTGCTTTGAGACGATAGAGGAGGGCGGCGACTTCTTTACGAGTCATTGATTGGCCAGGGAAATAGCGGTAACTGACGTCTTCTTCTCCTTTTTCAGTCGGTTCGAGGTGGGCGAGGCCGAGGATGTCTGAGATATAGGCGTATTCGAAATATGGCCAGTACCAAGCGTTTTGGTCGATGTCGGTAAAGGCGCTTAGTTGGAGAGCGGCACCGGCGTAATAATCAGCATTGGGGACTTCTCCTTTGATTTCGAGGATGGCCATTTTTAGCGCTTCGACGCGGTTGACGCATTGAGCGGGGCGGAAGTTTCCATCAGGGTAGCCTTCGATAGTGTTGCGACTGCGGGCAGCGCGGATGTAGGAGGCGTACCAGGCGTTTTCGTCGGTGTCGGGAAACATATAGTAGTAATAGCCGGAACCGTCGAGCCCCATGGTTTCAAAGAGCATTTTGAGAAACTCGACACGATTGACGCAGTTGTCCGGTTTGAAGGTGCCGTTGGGGTAGCCTTGGATCACTCCTTGTTCGGC
>CAYMGN010000012.1:20010-24116 GCA_964389995.1 uncultured Candidatus Peribacteria bacterium
ATCCATTCGATCGCTTCGTGATAGTCGGTATTGTCGTTGACGTCAGGAAACTCAGCGGCAAGGGCGGTTTGCCCAGTGAGCGTGAGTGCCATGATGATGGCGAAGATGCTTTTTTTCATTTTTGGTGGTTAGTTATGAATTGTTTTGGATAAAGATTTTAACATAGTTTGCGTATTTTTCAAAATCATCGAGGGCGATTTTGAGCGATTGGTGAAATTTTTCTGGGTCTAATTCTTGATATTCATGAGAGAGGATATTGCGTAGGGCCGATGCGGGGGCGATTTTTTTGCCAAATTCTTGAGGATAAACTTCTAAATCAGCGAGTTTGATGAATGAATCGAAGTAGTTTTCGGAAACTGTGTTTTTTAGGTCTGATAATAAATGCATATTGATATCCAAGGCAGCGTTGATCAGTCTCTCCATTACTCTTTCTGCAAAATACAATTCCCTGGGATTGGCAAAAAGAGCTGATTTTTCAATTTTGATTAATTCTTGGAGAAAAGCTAGTTGGGTAAAGATTTCTTCTAACTTTTTCATTAATATTTCCTTGCTTGGCATTTTAGCGTTGGTTAATCATTTTTTCACGCAGTTTGAGGTAGGGTTTAAAGTCGAGATATTGTTTGATTGCTGAGACTCTGAGGTGATTGTATTTAGCCTGATCGCCGTAAAGCAATTTGGAGTTTTTGGCGATTTCTCCAAGTAGTAGCGGTGGGGAGCGATGAAAATCGACTAGATCTACTTCTCTATTGAATAATTTGCTCAGTTGATAGCGCAGTTCCAGTTCTGTTCTGAGATCTAATTTTTTTTCAAAAACGACTGCCAGATCGATATCGCTTTTTTGGTGTTGCGTGTTTTTTGCATAAGAACCAAAAGCGATAATGGTCGAAAGCTCAAAATCTTCGGCAATTTTTGCTAATTCTTCTTTCATGCATTTATTCTAGCGGAAAAAGCGTTGAGCGGCAAAGTGGCAAAAGTTTTAGGTATAGCTCAAACTTTTTTGATTTTTGTGGGAGTTTTAGGTATAGATAAAAGTTGACTTAGGCTACGATGTGGTGTTTAATATGCACTAATATTTTTAGATGCCAGAAAAAAAGGAAAACTGGGGGGAGGAGTTTGTGGATGAGGATTTTGATACTTGTCTGGGAGGCATGCGTGATTTGGCGCGGCCGGATTTTGTGGCCTTTTTGCTTTCTTTAAATTTGATGGCTGGGTGTGGCTCGGTTTCTACACAAAAAAAACTGGAGCAGGAGATGTTTGCTTTTGGTGCTGTCAATGATGTTTTGAGTTTAGCGGAGGCCGGGGAGCAAGTGGATCTGCCTCATGATTTGTGGAAGGAAAAATGTGCAGAGGATCCGAAATCTTTGGTGGGGTATATTAATGTAAAGGCCCGATCTATGGCTTGTGGTTTATTTAAGGAGCAAAAGTCCGGCTATGAAGGGATAGAATCTAAGGCGGTTCGGGATGCGGTTAATGTTTTGACTAGCGTGAAGGTCAAATTGCATTCTAATGGCGAGGATCAGGATTTTTATTCTGGTGATTTTCGGGACCATCCTCATTTTGATGAGCATTTTGCGGTTTTGCATGAGGCGTGGGGGAGTTTGCCGTTGACTGATAAGAGACGAAAGACTCTGGAGATTATGAAGGTGCTGGTGGATCATCGTGAAAGCGCTAATTTTCCGATTAATGAAGTTTATGAAGTGTTGTGGCGGAGGATTGATGGTGAGGATATTTTTATGATGGGTTTTCAGCATACTGATGAGTATTATGCTCAAAATAGAGCTTGGTTGTCAGGTTTAGCAACTTATAGTGATTATTTTGTGATTGAAGGGTTTGGAGATGTGGAGGGAACAAACGCTCCTATTATTTACTTTGATGAGGAGTCTGATTTTGGCTATGGTCCTTATATTCGTGATCTATCGCATAAAAATAAGGAGGCTGTTTTTGTCGAGTTGGATCCCAGAGGTTCTGAGGAGTTTAGATTGGATAATCCTGCCATTGCGGTAGCGGATACTTATTCTGACTATTTTTTGGCAGAGTACTATCTGTATTTGAGGGACTATAGCGATCGTTTTGAGCAGGATTCGGAGCCGGATGTGGATTTGATGCGAGAAATTTTTACGATGGGAAGTTTGTCGCCGGACGGAGTTTTTTCTAGCGTGGAGATCTATTCTGTTGATAGAGCTATGGAATACAATCCCAATTATTTTACTAACGAGAGCGCTCAATTTACTACTAATCCAGAGGACATGATGATTGGTTTAGTGGGGTATACTGATGCGCTAATAGCCTTAAAAATGCGTAAACTTCTAGAAAAAGTAAGTGCGGAGGCCGGGAGAGTTGAGGGGCCGATTGTTCAGCTAGTGGGGGCGGCGCATATTGATCGACTAAAAGTCTACTTGGATGATCCGGTTTTGGCAGCGAAGGTAGTGATGGAAAACCTACATTTTTTATTGGCTGATCGGATTGGAGTAGATGGAGAGATTGATGAGTTGATAACATTTCTTAATCAGCAGGGGATTGACACGGGGATGGATCTTAATGCAAAAATATCGCAAGGTGAAGATCCATTTGAAATTTATTTTACCAACTTTACTGATGGAAATCCGGTTGTTTCCGAGACTTTTATCTATGAATTTAATAGTGTGTTTCCCAACGCGGTGATTGAGCTTGATGGAAATCTAGTAAGAAAACTTTTTATGGTCTTATCGAAAAGATAAGAATTCATTTTGATGAGGGGTTATATCAGGGGCGTTTAGTGTTTTATTTGGTAGAGGAGACTGAGCCTTGACCTTAATGAAGGGGAATTTGAAGGAGATTTATTTGTCAGAATTAAATAACGAAAACCCTGGAAAAATATCAAAACAACTTAGAAAATTCAGACTCGCTGCATCGGCTTGAGCGAATTTTAGAACAATTACGTAGCGTACCGGCTTTGAGTCAGGCTGAAAGGGAGTTGATGGGAGAAGAAAATGCCGATCAATTTCTTGCTTTGCTCAATGACGACTGTTTGGTGGAGATCGATTTTTTTCGGCATGTTAATGAGTTACAAGGGGAGGAAGTCTTTATCTATGCTGAGGATTCTACTGAAGCGATGAGATTGAATAGTCAATTGGCTGAGCAGACGGCGACTTATGTTTTTGAGCAGCATATCTTGCCGATGATTAATAAGGCGATTGCCGGTCCCGATGTCATGCAGATTTTGCGTAAGGCGATGGAGGATAAAAATCGTTTGCATCAAAGAGGTGTTTCTGCGTCTGGTTTAAATAGAGCGCAGAGACGTCGCCTGGCGAAAAAGCGACGCGGCAATGGTAATCGATCCATAGCAAATCAGCCAATCCCTTTAACAAAGCAGGAAGCGGACGCTGTCCTCAATAGACATGTGACACCGCCAAAGTTAGCAGATTTTGTACAATCAATTTTGGATCGTTTTGAAGCTATTTATCGTAAAGTGGAGTTGCCTCATAATGTTTCTTATTGGCGACAGTTTCTTCTCACTAATTTTCAGTTAAACTTTGATATTCAATTAGGTTTTAAAATTGTTGAGGAATTAGAGCGAGATAAACATAAAGAAAGGAAGAAGGATTTTTATCGTTATCTTGGTAGGGCTAAATCTCCATCATTCGAACAATCACTAATTGCAATGGCCTACAACATTAGAGAGCTTTTCAAGCATTTTGTGCGAGAATTTCCGCCGATGGCAATCAGTGATGCGAGTGAGATGGAAAGATTAGAAGCAGAAAATGCACGTTTGGTGCGGCAGCTGTTGGAGGAAGTAAAAACTAAGAAAAATATTGCAACGGTATTGCCTCTGCAAGGGATAGGCGCGTCGGCAAAGTTTGGTGCTTTGGCGCCCGATAGTTTTCATCCAACGGCTGTGAGAAAGACAAGAATTTTTATGGCTGCTAATGTGGATTGGATTTCTGCAAGCGGTAAAAATTATCGTTTTGCTTTTGATAGAATTAAAGAAAAAGTAAATTTTGGTAGTCTGAATTTCAATCAGATGTTACCCAGAGCAGAAGCGGCTTCTCTTGAAAATAATCTGCTAAAAATCTGGGTAATGTAAAGCAGATGAAACTGGCCTACCAACTCGGAGGAGAGGTAGGATG
>CAYMGN010000013.1:0-23029 GCA_964389995.1 uncultured Candidatus Peribacteria bacterium
GTGGAGGTGATGCCGGGTTATTTAACGCCGGAGCGGGGTTTGACTTTGCAGAAAGTAGATAAAATTGTGATGGATTTCCTCAATGAAAAAGGGATTTATGATGAGATCTGGCAGTTTCCGACGGTGCTGATCCCGGTGGCCATCAATGGAGTAAAGCGAGAATCTGTGGTTTTGCGCCCAGTCTGTAGTACCGAGGCGATGACTGCAAACTTCTACCAAATGCAAAAAGAACTTTTGGACCAACTGACCGACAGGATCATCAAGTCACAACTGGTGAGCGGTGTCTTTTATGACATTACCAATAAGCCGCCGGGGACTATCGAATGGGAGTAATTAGATTTGTACTTTTTGGACGGGGGAGATCTTTCTTTGGAGGTATTTTTCGGTGCGCGTGTGGAATATCTCTGGATCACCGGTAGTTTGAAAGCGGATTTGACCTTGGCGTGTAAGCTTGGACTCGATTTCCGGGTGGCGTTGGAGATATTTTTCTAAACTGTTTGCGACTATATCCGGACCGCTGATGATGGGGGTTTTGCCCATGATTTGGCGGATTTCTTTGATCATGTGTGGGTAGTGAGTGCAGCCGAGGATCAATGCCTGTAGATTGTGAGACTTGAGGGGGCGGAGATATTTCTTGAGGATCATTTTTGCCTCCGGTTTGTGCTGCCAGTTTTCTTCAATAAGCGGCACTAATAGTGGGCAAGCTTTGGGGATGAGCTTAATGTTGGGTTCGAGTTTGGAGATTTCTTGTTCGTAGGTGCGGGAGTTGATGGTGGAGCGGGTAGCGATCAGTCCTACTTGGCCTCCTCTGGCTATTTTTGCTACTTTTTCGGCTACGGGGATGATTACGCCGAGGATTTTTCTTTCTTGTTCTTCTTTACCGTTGAGGTATTTGGCTTGAGCCTTTCTTAAGGCATTGCTAGAAGCGGTATTGCAGGCAAAAATAATCAAAGTAGCTCCCTGATCAAAGAGATGCTGGACAGCGCGATCAGCGTATTCGGTGATTTGGGCTTCGGTCTTGTCTCCGTAGGGGTAGTGTTGATTGTCTCCGAGGTAGAGATAGTCGTATTGGGGGAGTTTTTTGATGAGGGCGTCGAGTACTGTGAGCCCGCCATAGCCAGAGTCAAAAACGGCGATCATGAGGAAATAGTTAGTCCGCAATAATCTAACTTTATTTAGGCGGAGACGCAAGTTGCCGGATTGCTTTTTGCTAGTTTTTCACTTACTATGTGCCTACTTAAAATGATCATGGATGAAACAAACATTAAATTGGATTTTCATTTCAGTGGGGGTGATCGTGGGGATACTGGTGACATGGCAACTAAGAACAGATGTGCCACCGGTGGCCACTAATTTTGTCAGTGACGAGTATGAGGCCAAAGAGGAGTTATTGAAGAGCTTTTTAGACGAACAGGCCTATCTACAAAACCGGATTGTGGCGTTGCGCCAGGAGATTGACGAAAGAAATATAGAAATCGAGTCGGAAACTGAAGAATCAAAAGTAGCGCTTCTAGATCAGCTGAAAAAAGACGTGGGATTGACTAAAATTACTGGTGAAGGGGTGGAGATTTTGCTGAGTGATAGCCCGGCGGCGGCGAGAGAAGGGGCAGATGTAACCAATAAACAACTGGTACAAGCTGCGGACTTACGGGATTTGATCAATTTGCTCTTTGCTTCTAATGCTGATGCAATTGCGATCAATCAGCAGAGGGTGATTGCTACTACTCCGATTACTTCGGTGGGGACAAGTTTGCTAATTAATAGCTCTCATATCACTCCCCCACTGACAATTAGGGCGATTGGAGATACTGATTTGATGGTACAGAGATTGGTCAATGCTGATGAAAATTTGAGCTTTTATGGGCGGATACTTGCTGGAGATTTGGTGTTTGAAGTGGCGATTAGAGAGGATTTGGTGCTGCCGATTTACAATGGCGATTTACGGACAGAATATACTAAACTAGTAGAATAATTATGAAAAAAAAGCTGGCGTTACCGTTACAACATGTGTTGATTGGCGTGATAAGCTTGATGCTGGGCTTTTTGCTGGTGATACAGAGTGAGTCCTTTGAGGAGGTGACGGAATTGTTGCAGAGAGACAAGGAGACTAGTGTTTTTCAGGAAATTGCTATTTTGAAACAGAGGAATGAAGATCTGGAAGGTGAGGTAGATCAATTGCAGTCAAATCTAGAGGACTTGGATGATAAGGATTCGGCCTTGGAGCTTTTGGATGAGGAAATAAAACGCTATAAGATACTAAGTGGGAAGTTTCCGATTGCCGGGCCAGGTTTTGAAATGGTGATTGAGGATGAGATCGCGACCCAATGGATGATTGATTTGGTAAATGAGTTTTTTAATGCCGGGGCGGAGGCGATCGATGTCAATGAAATTAGGATCGCCAATCATACTCTGGGGTTTGATACCTTGCCACAGGGACAGATACTGCTCAATGGAAGCGTTTTGACTGCTCCCTATAAGATTAGGGTGATAGGAGAGGCTAGCGTGATTAGAGGAGTCTTAGAGACGCCGGGAGGGCTTTTGGATCGGGTGCTGGCTAATTACCCTGAGTTGGAAGTAAGGATACAGGAGTTGGACTTGATTACGATGCGCTAGGTTTATCTGCCGAGAAAGACAAGCCAAAGTGGTTGTAAAACGACAACAATGATAAAAAGGAGGATGAAGATTTGTTTACTGGAGCGTTGATAGCGGAGATCGAGGCTCATTTTGCGCATAAGATTGATGGTTTCCTTTAATTTTTCGGTCATTTCTCTCTCGCGCTTATCTCGTTCAAGGTTTTCTTTTTTGTAATCGAGGAGAGGGATGCTGTTGCGGATGCGGGATTCTAGTTGTCCGACGCGGTAATTAGCGAGTTCTAATCGTTCTTGTTTTTCTTCCAACTCTTTTTTTGTCTCGACATATAGTTTTTGGTAGACATCGTTTTCTTCCTTTTCTGTAGACTTTTGTGAGTCAATTACTTCTACTTTTTCTACAGATTCGTCAGAATTGTCTGGACGACTGTCGACCTCTTTGTCTGTTGACATATCTTGTCCAGACATTATACTTTTGTCGATACTGCGATGACTACGTCCGTCGGCATAAGCCTCTACTTCGTCTTTATCAAGCCAAACTCTACCGTCGACATGAGTACTGGACAGTTTATCGGATTTTATATACCTGTCTACCGTACGTACGGAAACATCGAGTATTTTGGCAGCGCCTTTGCGGTCTAAAAAGTTTTGAGTTTTCATGAGGCTGTCTAGGGTTGACATGTTTAGCTCTGTCGTCTGTCTTGTGGACAGACGACATCTATAATATTACCAATAATTGGAATTGTCTAGTGGGAGTTGGTGCTCTATAATGGATTTCGTATCTCTTCATTCCTCATAAATATGAATTTTTATCGGCTATTTGTCGCTGGCGCTTGTTTGAGTTTAATCACTGGGTCAATGGTGGTTGAGGCCGAGAGTTTTGCTGTCAGTGAGTTGAGCGCAGTGGAAGTAATTGAGGGCCCCTTTGCAATGGGGAGGATGGGGAGTGCCTTGGAAAAGGGTGATTTTAATGGTGATGGGATTGTGGATTTGCTAGTGAGTCATCCAGGGGCATCAACAAGTTTGATGACAAGCAATGGCGCTGTTTCTATCTATTTTGGTGGGGAGGACTTGGTGGCGGATATAAATTTTTTTGGGGCGCGTCCAAACGTCTCCCTGGGTAAGAGGTTGGTGAGCGGCGACTTTAATGGAGATTCAATTGATGACATAGCGATGTCCAGTGATGGCGACAATGAAATACTGCTTATTTTTGGTCGTGAAAATTGGCAAAAGAAGTCCTATAATTTTGAAGTGACGACGCCCGACTTAATACTGGAAAATGAGTTTGTCGACTATAAAATGTCTAGTCTGGACAAAAATGTAGACAAAAGCGATATTTTATTTACATTTAGCGGCAATAGCGCAGTTGTCTATATGTTTGAGGTAGACAATGTCGTATCTAGGAGAATTTCATTTAGGGAAGAGCTTATTATTAAAGCGATAAGCGGAGCTGACGACATATTGACAAACAGTGATATGAATGTGTCTTTTATTGGGGTGGAAGATAACGATGAAAAGCTTATAAAAAGGGTTAATTTAAGTGTCTACCCCCTAGACAAAATAGTAGACAATGGTGATGAGGTGGTTTTAAGTGATATAGACAGTGTTTGGACTACCGATGTCGAGTTGTCCGGTAGTGATTTTGCTAATCTAGATCGTTGGGAGCTGAGAGAGAGCGACTGTGTTGACAAAAATAATTCTAGCCTTGTAGCTCAAAACATTGGTAGCTATACCCTATCGATTTTTGATGAAATTGGTGAAGTTGAGTTGAGTGAAATTTTGGTTAATTTTGATGACAAAAATGTGGAACTGGTGACTTATGATCTCAAAGAGTTGGAAGAACAAAATGGTGATAGGGGCACTAAAATGGTGGTACAAGGCCTAAACAAGACTAGTCAGCTGTCTGGTCAAATAGGGAGGGAAGTGTCTAGGCTCTATTTTCTTGATCCTGTAGCGAAAAAATTGACTTTTACTTTGGAAAGCGGGGTGGCTAATGATTACTTTGGTGAGGGGCTTGTAGAGGCGGATATCGATAATGATGGGGAAAAAGATATTATTATCAGTGCCCCTTTGGCTGATGGTTTGGGTAGTAGTGAGAATGGCAAACTATATGTTTTGTATTCTGGTTGGGAGGAGGCGATTTCGGTTGCGAAAGAGGAAGAAAGTGAAGAAAAAGACTTAGCAGAAGACGAAAATGCCAGTGAATTGACTAGAGGGGAATTTATGTCGATGGTGAGCAATAGGTTTGAGCTGGAGGATAAAAATAAGGATTTTTTGGATGAGTGTCGCAAATATATTGATTTTTGTCTGTTTAACTTTGTGACGATGTCTAGTTTTGAGGGAATTGATTTGGAGAGTACTGAGCTGATTCTCTATCCGGATGTAGCGCCTGGTAGTGAGTACTATGATGAGATTACGGATATGACTCTGTTAGGAGTGGTGAATGGCTATCTAGAGGCTCCACAATCGCCTTTTGTGGCTGAGAGGCCTATTACTCGGATAGAGGCCTTAAAAGTGGCTCTAAATGCCTCTGAGCTGGTTCCACACCTTTATCGCTTTGAGTTGATGGATTTATTGGGTTCTGAGGCTGGTATTGCGAGCCAGGAGTCGTATTTTGAGGATGTAAAGGCTTCGCTCTATCATATGTGGTGGTACCCCCGGTATACAAATTTCGCCTGGGAAAAGGGCTTGATCGGCCATGCTCTTAATTTTGCACCGGATGAGCCGATATCGAGATTAGAGGCAGAAAACTTGCTAAAGAAAGTAGCAGAGGCTATAAGTGAAGGTGATGAAAAAGATCAGTCATGAGGAAATCCAGGCAAGTAAACCTTCTGAAGAGGAGGTCAAAAAGATGAAACGCAATCCGATCTATGTGGTGCTCGACAATATCCGGAGCCTGCACAACGTGGGGGCGATTTTTCGCACTTCGGACGCGGTGCTGGTAGAGAAAATTTATCTCTGTGGAATTACAGGTCATCCGCCACGGAAGCAGATCACTAAGACAGCATTGGGCGCTGAAGAATTGGTGCCATGGGAGTATCGAGAGGATGCCAGTGCCGTGTTACGCGAACTAAAGGCCGATGGGGTGCAAGTGGTGGCCGTGGAGTTGGCGGAAGGGGCTGAGCATTATGCCAAATTTGATTATCAGTCGCCGGTTTGTTTGGTGTTTGGTCATGAGGTGGAGGGGGTGTCTGAGGCGGTGATGAAAGAAATAGATCACGCAGTCTATCTACCGATGCTGGGACGGGCGAATTCGTTAAATGTAGCTACTTGTTACGGGATAATGGTCTATGAGGTTTTGAAGAGCCTGGATTTAGGCTATAATGGGTAAAATTAAGTTTGTAGAGTAGTGAAACTATGGAAAATAACATTTTGGGCGCTGATCTTTACGGTCTCGGTGATGGTGTGGATTTTGGTGGTTGGTGTTTCTGCCAATGAGAGTGGGGATTTTTATAATAAAGGCAATAATGCGGTTTGGCTGGAGAGGACTTGGGTGAGTGAGGAGAAAAGTGAGCGGGAATTGATAGAATTAGTCCAAAATCTGACGGAGATGGAGGTGATGACTGTGATGGTGCACGCCGGTCCGCTCAATCCTGATGGGACGATCAATAATGAAAGCTATCTGGAGGTGACGAGATTTCTAGAAAAGGTAAAAGAGCTAAATCCGGAAATAGAGTATCAAGCTTGGCTGGGGCAGATCCGTAGTAAAATCGACCTGGCTGATGAAAATGTGAGGCATGAAATTGCAAAACAGGCGCTGACATTGACGGAGATCGTTGGGTTTGATGGGATCCACTATGATATTGAGCCGGTTTGGGATGAGGATCTGGATTTTATTGAGTTATTGGCTCAGACGCGAGAGATTTTGCCTGAGGGAACTAATATTTCTGTGGCTTTAGCGGAGTTTATTCCGATTTCTTTAGTGAAGATGCTGGAAGGACTGAAGCATTTTCAAAATTATAATTCGGAGACTAATTTTAGAAATGTCAGTGAGTATGCAGATCAAATAATGGTGATGGTTTATGATACGAGCATTAAAAAGCCGAAGCTGTATAGATGGCTTGTAAAAGAGCAGACTGCGCGGGTGACTAGACAGTTTGATCAAGCGGAAATTTTCATTGCTTTGCCGGCTTATGAAGAAAATGGCGAGGCTTTTGATCCGCGAGCAGAAAACTTAGAAAACGGTTTGCGAGGAGTAATCGATGGACTAAATAACTCGCGTAGTGATGTGGATAACTTTGGAGGGATCGCAATCTACCGCTATGACGAAATAAGTAGTGATGAATGGGATGTATATAGTAATTTATGGCTTGGTAATGATGAAAATTAATTTTACTGATCAGTACGGCAGTGAGGATTTTACGGTAGGCTTTTTTGAACAATATGTACAAAAATTGGAGCGGCTATTACCGGAGTGCGTAGAGCAATTTCTCAAAAAAAAGTCCGGGGTGATCAATCTGGTTTTATTGGATGATGAAGAAATGAGAGTGATTAATCGAGATTATCGTGGTAAAGATAAGAGTACGGATGTGATCACTTTTGCTTATTTGGAGCAGGAAATGGTCAATCCGAGCGCAGAGGTGGAAGTGGGTGATATTTTTATTTCAATCGATACTGCAAAACGGCAAGCTGAGGAGAAAAAAATGAAGTTAGAGAAGGAAATGGAAAGGCTGTTTGTGCATGGATTACTACATTTATTTGGTTTTGACCACAACAATGATGATGAAGAAGAAGAAATGGAAAAATGGGCGCAGCAAATCCAAGAAGGCTAAGGTCTATGAGTCGGAAATGGGTTATGATCTCTATGCTGAGGTTTATGATGAAAACTTGATGTATCTCAATAGCTTTGAGAGGCAGGAGCTGCTGCGGATGCTGGGAGCGGATCTTGATGGTAAGGAAGTCTTGGATTTGGGGATGGGGACCGGGAGATTGGCACAATTATTGCTTAGTAGAGGGGTGAAGCTCACTGGAGTGGATATTTCTCAAGAGATGGTGGAGAAGTTTAAGAGTAAGTTTTCGCAGGCGGAGGCGGTGAAGGCTGATGTGAGGGAATTACCTTTTGCAGACGAGAGTTTTGATATTGCATTAGCTGCTTTTTTGATTGTGCATTTGCGGGATTTAGAAGAATTTTTTGATGAGGTTTATCGGGTGCTGAAACCGGGGGGATTTATCTTGGTGACAAACATCAATCAACCAAAGGCGCCAAAGCTCACTCTGAAGGATGGGAGTGTAATTGTGATTAATTCGATTTATCATCGACCGCAAAATGTGATTAAGGCCTTGGAGGAGTGTTTTTTTCATATTGAAGAGGAGAAATTTGTCTATGAAGACAAAGTATGGATTAATCAAATTGTCAAGGCGGTTAAGCGCTAGGTTATTGACTTTTGGATGAGGTTTAAATAGTTTGTGGGGGACTATGTTTCATTATTTTTTAACATAAAACGATGGTCAAATTTAAAGTTGTTGCTGCCAGTTTGGTGGCGATGCTGGCTCTTAGTGCATGTGGTTCCAGCGAACCAGATAAAGCGCCAGAAGAAGTAATCCGCGAAGGTTTCACTAATGCCTACAGTGAACTTCAATCAGCTACTTATGCTGTAAATTTTAAGGTTGATGCTGAAAGTCCAGAAGCTTCCGCTAACGGAGAATTGGATCTCAGTGGTCAACTAGATCGCAGCAATCCAGACGAGCCTAAATTTAGCCTTAAATTGGTTGGTTCTGGAAGCATGAATTCTGACAGTGTAGAATCTGTAGATGCAGAAATCAGAGTGAGTGGAGGCAATCTATACTTGATGGTGAATGAAGTGCCTTCTCTAGTGGCGATCTTTATCCCCATGGAAGAGCTCGAAAGCTACTTGGGTACTTGGTATATGACTGCTCTGCCGCCGGAAGTTACTGAAGCAGCGGCTTATCAAGAAGACAGTGAAGAAGCGCAAAGATTGAAAGAAGCGCTTCAAAAACATGATCTCATGACAGACCTTAAATACGAAGGTACTGATAATGTAGCTGGTACTGAAAGTTATCACTACAGCGGTAAACTGAACAAACAAGGTCTAGTAGATCTTTTGGCTGAGGTTTCCGAAATCAGTGGTCAAGCGATCAGTGAAGAAGAAAAAACTCAATTACTTGCCGGTTTGGAGATGATCGAAATGGACGGTGAAGTATGGATTGGAGTTGAGGACATGATTATCAGAAAATTCCAAGGTAACATCAACGTAATCTTGCCTGAAGGTGAAGAAGGAAGCTTTACTATGGAGTTTGTAGAAGAGATTTCTAATGTAAATGAAGGAGTAGAAATCGAGATCCCAAGTGATGCTCAAAGCCTTGAAGAAGCGGTAACTGGCCTGATGATGGGTCCAGCCGGTTTGGATGGTGAAATGATGGATGACAGTATGATGATGGACGACAGCATGATGTTAGACGAAGACGCAATGATGTTGGATAGAGAAACTATGACTGATGAAGCGATGATGGAAGGATTGACTCAATAAACTGAGTATATTTAAAAGGAGGCTGGCTATTAAATTAGTCAGCCTCTTTTTTGTTTTGATTAGGTTGAGGGCCAGTGACCTGGGAAGGCGACTTCGGAGAGGGATTTGCGGGAGCGGGGGGATTTTTCGCGTTCTTTTTGGTCATCGGGGAGAGCATCGAGGTCTCCTCTGTGTCCGACGGCCATCATCGCGAGGGGGTTGACCGAGTCCGGGATATTAAGGACTTGGTGGGATGCTTCGTAGTCGAACCCGGCCATTTCGTGAGCGATGAGATTGAGAGATACTGCTTGGAGGAAGAGGTTTTCCATGGCCGCACCGGTGTCGTATTGGTGATGGCGATTGGGCTTGTCGTTGCGGCTAAAGGTGGAGACAGCGCAGGCGAGGATGAGGAGGTAGGCGTTTTTGGCCCAGGAGTTGCCTGCGGCGAGGAGGGAGGCTAGCTTTTGGAATTGTTCGGGTTGGTCTTGGGTGGCGTAGACGAAGCGCCAGGGCTGCTCGTTGAATGATGAAGGGGCCCAGCGAGCGGCTTCGAAGAGTGAATTTAATTCTTCGGTGGTGAGGGGTTTGTCCGAAAAAGCCATAGGGCTCCATCTCTTGCCGAGGAGAGGATGGATTTGGTGCTTAGTCGGAGCGGGATTGAGTGGATAGTCCATGTAAAAGTGGTTTAAGGAATAATATATTTAATATATACTACCCCGTGTAATTTTAAAAATTGAGAAATGATCAAACAGTTGGAGATAAGGGGCTTTGATAAGAATTTTTCTTATTTTGTGGGAAGCTCTAAAACAAGGGAGATATTGGTTGTGGATCCGGGTGATACTGATCATTTGATCGCGGAAATCAACCATGGGGAATTTAAGCCTCAAGGGATTTTGATCACTCACAGTCATTTTGATCATATCGAAGGTGTCGGTCCGCTCTTGAAGTATTTTGAGATGCCGGTGTATATGCATAGTCGGGCGCTTAATCGGGTGAAGGAGGCGCAGGAATGGGCTCGGCCCTTAGAAGATGGGGATTTTGTTGAGGTGGGAGGGCTTAAAATCGAGGTTTTGCATACGCCGGGGCATATTGATGATGCTGTTTGTTATTTGATTAGAGAGGGTGAGGCGGAAGACGGTGTGGCGAAGCTGATTACTGGCGATACGCTCTTTGTGGAAGGTTGTGGACGGGCGGATTTGGGGCATTCGGAGCCGGAGGTTTTGTATGAAAGTTTGCAGAGATTGAAGGCTTTGGATCCGGGGACTAAGGTCTATCCCGGCCATGATTATGGATCGCGAAAAGTATCGACTATTGGTTGGGAATTGCAGAAAAATAAGTATATGCGTTGTGAAACGAAGGAAGATTTTTTGCGGTTGAGGATGGCTAGGAGCCGGGCTCCGGTTCGAAGAAGAATTCGAAAAGACTGACAAAGATGACAACGATCAGTGGTCCATAGAGGATACCGGGATTGCCAAAGACGGCAGTACCACCGACGATGGCAAAGAAGACGAGGATGGGGTGGACTTGGATTTTGTCGTCGAAAAATTTGGGGCGGATGATGTTTTGGACGAGGATCAGTTCGACGGCGATGAAATAGGCGAGAAGGATGAGAGCGCTAGTCCAAGAGCTGAGGAGGCCTAAGAGGAGGATGAGAAAGGCATAGACGAAGAGTGTACCGATAGTAGGAAAGAAAGATAAAATGCCGGCGAGGAAGGCCCAGGTGAGAGGGGCGGCTACCCCGGTGAGTCTGAAACCGCCATAGGCGGCGAAGCCAGCAACGAGAGCACCGATGATACTACCGAGAAATACTGTTTTGGAGGTGGATTTGACGTCTTCGAGGAGGCGGGATTTTTGAGTTTTGTTGTAGGGGAGGACGGATACTAGTTTTTGAAAGATGATCCTGTGGTCACGGAGGAAGTAAAAGAAGAGGATGAGGAAGACAAAGAACTGGATGCCAAAATTGAGGAAGGCGTTGGCGACTGCGGTGGCTCCATCAAAGGCTATTTTCCCGGCCGTTGAGAGGAATTCGCTCACTTTTTCTAAAATCTCCTGGAGGCTAATTGTGTAGTCAAAGAGTGTCAGTTGATAGGAAGTGTCGATTTGGTCGAGAGGGTAAGTTTCTTGAAAATATTGGATAAAATTGATGCTCTCCGAGACCATAAGGGTTAAGAATGCGAGGATAGGTAGAAATACCCCTAAAACAGTGATAATGAGAACGGTAAAGGCAGAAAATGTATCACCGATTTTTTGAGAAATCTTGAGGTGAAGTGGATAAAATACGGCTGCAAAAAACCCGGCAAAGATAATGCTGCTGATAAAAGGCCAGATTATTAAGAAAAAAAGGCCAGTAAAGAGCGCAAAGATGAGATAAGCGAGTTTTTGATTCATACTTGGTGATTTTAGCATATTGGTGGGGACTTGCAATCTGGAAAATATCCGTTAGGATGTGGGCATGAAGAATTTTAGTAAGATTTTAATCGGTTTGGGAGTAGTAGTGTTGAGTGCCTGTAATGGTGGAGCTACCGACGAACCTTTTGATCCGGCGGCAGCTGGTTTGAATGAAGTGCTGCAACATGAAGAATTTCAAATCTACTACCCCGCGGTATGGTCACCAAAAAAAGAAGTTGGTGATGGCGCTGGAGAGAATTATTTCTTATTTGGTGATGGCGAAAACGGACAGCCGATTTTTCAGATTATAAAAGAAGAAGCTGATGATCCCGATCCCCTAGCGGGATATGAACTGGAAAGGACTGTGGAAGTAGAAGCTTCTAGTGGTCAAGATTTGGAAGTGATGTTTTATAAGGCGAGCGAGGAGTTGCTGGAGAGATTTAACAAACTGGGGCCGCTTTCTTATATTGCTACGGTGGAAAATGTCGGCGAGTTTACGGTCTATTATCGTTTTAATGGTGAGATAAACACCGAGGGAGAGGAAACGCTTTTACAGATGCTCCGTAGTTTAGAGTTTTGACTTTTGGGCTAGCTTTTGGTTAAATTGAGCTTGTTCTTATTTTTGTAATTTACCCTCATGTCAAAAGTAGTTTCTGAAACCGATATTGGTTCGGCAAATCCTATTGCCAAGTTTTTTCGAGAATTGAAAAATTCTTTTAAAGGGATTCTTACCGGTATCCTCTTGATCGTGATTTCTTTTGTCTTGGTGTATTTCATGGTGACCCAAAAGAAACACAGTGCTACCGTGGGCGAATTGACTGCCCAAACTCCAGCTGAAGCTGAAGGAAATAGTGGCCTGGTGATGATCCAGGGGGAGCCGACTTATGATCTGCTCGTAAATGAGCCACGTTCTGGTGAGGATGTCCTTTACTACAGCTATACTAAGGAAGAAGAAGCCTACAGGGAAGTGAAGAAGTCCGAAGTGATTGAAAGAGATGGAAGACAAATCCGTCAGGAAACTGTTGAATATGAGTTACAATGGCGTCCGGTAGAAGGAGCTGGTGAAACTGAATGGTCTGAATTTAGCTTGGGAAATATCAAGATCAATCCCGTTACTGCCAAGAAAGAGTTTAATTCGGAAACGCTATATTCTAATCAAGAGGAGTTGGAATACAATAGCTTTCTCTCTCCTGAACAGTTAGTTGGCGTGCCGCAAAGGACGCGTGAAAAAGTGGTTGGGGTGACCAGTGACACTCAATTAGTGGTTGTCGGTGAGCTCTCCGGAGATCAAATCGCCAGTGGTGGTGGTGAAGAAGGTACTTTTATCGTTTCCAATAAAAATCCGGCGCAACTACAAAGTGACTTGGAGAAATCCGAAAAAACGACTTTCTGGATTATGGCGATTGCGGCTTGGCTCTTGATGGCCAATGGCTTTACGATGCTGTTTGGTCCGATTACTCATGTGATGAATATCATCCCCGGTTTGGGCGAATTGACTAAGGGCTTGCTGTTCTTTATCTTTGCGATTATTTCGGCGATTATTGTGTTTATTGCTTACATCGGATTTAAGTTTTGGTGGGTGCTGTCCTTGGTGGTTGTCGGATTCTTTGCCTTTGAGATTGCGCAAAAATTGAAGAAAGGTGATGTGAAAGGTGCAAAAAAGCCGGAAAAAACTGAGAAAAAAGAAGAAAAGAAAGAGGAAAAAACTGATGAAGAAAAGTAAACTAAAAAAAGTAATTCTTTTTAGCCTACTGGCGCTGGTACTCTATGTGGTACTGGTGCCAGTTTTGGTAGTTGGGATGGGGCGGAAAAAGGTCTATGTCAATACGGAAAATGTGACTGAGGGCGCTTATGATGTAGCGATAGTGTTTGGGGCCGGAGTGAGGGCCGATGGGAGTCCATCACACGCTCTGAGAGACCGTTTGAGTGTGGCGGCGGAGCTCTATAGCAGCGGCAAGGTAAAGAAGCTTCTGGTGTCCGGTGACAACCGTTTTGACAATTATAATGAGCCGGAGACGATGAAATCAACTTTGATCAATGATTACGGAGTACCGGAGGGAGATATTGTGGAGGATTTTGCAGGGAGGAGGACTTTTGATACTTGTATACGGGCGCATGAGATCTGGGGGTTGGAAAAGGCGATTTTAGTTAGTCAGGGCTTTCATTTGCATCGGGCGGTTTTTACTTGTAGTCAGCTCGGAGTGGAGAGTGCGGGGATTTCTGCTTCTTTGAGAGATTATCGAGTGGGGGCCGCTTATGAAGTGAGGGAGTTTTTGGCTATCCATAAGGCGATCATTGATCTTTTCGTTTGGGAGCCGGATTATGTTGGTGGTGAGGTGGAATTGGATTTTGTGGATCTTTAGGTATTTTAGATTTTATCGTGATTGACAGATCTGATTAGAAGTGGTAAAAATCGGGCGTGATCCTTGACAGATGTCATGATCCACACACAGCAATGCGGGCATGGGGCTTGTTTTGTTGAGGGCTTGAGGTGAGTCCGGTGTGGATGAAAGAAAGGGAAAGAGTATGTCGACACTTATCAAGAGAATTAGTGAGCTTTGTGGAAACAGTATTCTCATTACGATGGTTCACTTGCATGTGACCTTTTCCGAGCCAAATTCGGGGAACTCAGGTCCATGTCTGGAGTCGCGAGATATCGATTTGGCGACAATATATTCAGCGGATATTCAACTGTCTGAATATACTGTCCCGTGTTTTACTCAGGACGATCTGAGGAAAATGCTTGGCAGCAAGGGGATTGACCATAAATTACCAGACTCGGAAACTATCGGATACTATTTTGTGTTAAGGCAACAGGGTGCTTTTATTGGTGAGATGGACCCTGATGGGCGTTTCATTCTGCAAAAGAACCCATTAATGAGTAACAATGTTTTTAATTTCTTGTCGTGGTTCGTCGCTACTCGAAGGGAGTTAGATCATTTGTCTTATGTACAAATAGCTCACTTCATCGATATGGTAATACTGTCGCTTACACCAATGTATGATGAGAATGTTGACGAGGAGAAAAAATTGGAATTGAGAAGGGAAGCATATAGGAACTTCCTCTCCCTCTTCAAAGGCAAAGAAAACGGTGAGCCGGCAAACATCCGTTTGATTCAGGCCCCGTTCTATGAGGGAATATGGCAGTTGAGGAGGGCTCTTAATCCTTTTAAGAAAGAGCTCTGGTATCAATTTACCGGGGAAGATACTACTCCCAAGCCGAAAGCTCCTAAAGTGATAACGAAGACGTCCTCATGGAAACACGGGAATCGTCCCAGTTCTCCTAAGGAGATGGGGATCGTTACCTGAATGACATCTGTGACCGGGTAATTTAGCCCGGTTTGTAAATGGATCTTTAAGGCCCTGGTACCTTTTGGTATCAGTGGCCGCTTTTTTTATTTGGAGATTATTTTATCATGCTTTTCACTAGTCCAGAGAGCATTTTGCCGATTTTTAAAAGTGCGTGGTAGTTAGTGGAGTAATCCTGAACGGAAATGAGGTTTTCTAGTTTTAATATTCTTAAAAGTGCGACTGATTCGTTTACTGATCCTCTGGCGATGATGTAAAAATTTTTCTTGTCTTTGGAGCTGTATTTGCCAGCGCCTTCCGCTATGTTAAGTATGATACTGGTGATAGCTCTCTGTAGTTGATCTCGCATGTTTTTTTGGATACTTGAGGATCTAAAAAGTGGGATCAAATTACTGTAAAGCTTTTCGGATTCTTGATATACGGGGAATTTTTCGAAATCAAACATAGGTTTAGGATATGTCTGTTGGGAATAATTCTCAAGAATTCTAAAGTTTATTTCTTAGTTCTTAATCTTAATCATTAGAACTATATAAAACGATTTTCAAGCGTAGCGAGAAACGAGATTTTTAAAAAAACCTTAATACTTAATCTTAATCCTTATCCTTAATTCTTAGAAATTTGCGGATTTGAGTAACCTGAAGGGGAGAATTGAGGTTGAGGTTTAGGTTTAGAATTTAGGGAAATTTGCATAGCAAATTTCTGGTCGGGGTGACTGGACTCGAACCAGCGACCTCATGCTCCCAAAGCACGCACTCTAAGCCAACTGAGCTACACCCCGTTATTTGCTATTTTGTCTGTGGCATGATTCTATATAATAACTGGGAGATTGTTAAGTGTTTTTTTAGGAAATGGAGAAAAAGTATTCACAAATTGTAGGAACTCCGGTTTACATCGAGGAGGCACGCAGCCCTGTAACTACAGTAAAAGACCTGGTTGTGGATTGTGCTCGCGGAAAGGTGATTGGTTTTATAGTAGACATCAATAAAAATCTGGTGGTGGCGCCAATCGATATCCTGGAATGGAATGATAAATTGGTGATCAATGGTTATGAGGCGATGGTGGAGGCTGATGAGATTTTGCGGATTAAAGAAGCTCTGGATGAAGGGATTTTTTTGTTGAAGAACAAGGTGGAAACTGAGGAAGGGAAGTACTTGGGGAAAGTGTTTGAATATACTGTGAATACCGGCTCCATGATGGTTAATTCACTCTATGTCGCTAAGGGTTTCTTGGGGCTTTTGCGCTATGAACAGCGGATAATTGGGATGAAGCATGTGCTGGAGGTAAAGAAAGAGGTGATCGTGGTCAAAGATGAGATCAAAATAAAACGTGGGGCTTTGGCTGTGGGTTAGGCTAATCTCAAATGATGGAAAATAACAAAAAACCCCAGACTGAGAAGCCCGGGGTTTTGAAATTCTTATTAACGCCCTTACTATTGAGTTGCTCCGCTAGTGGCAGCAAGGAGAGTATTGACGAGAGCGAAAGAAGCTAGGATCAAAATGATACCAACAACTGAGTACTGAATGATTTTCTTGGCATTACCGGTAGCTTCGTCGTTACCTTGAGAAGTAAGGTAAAGGAAACCCGCGTAGATAACCATGATAACGGCTACCAAACCAAGGAAACCAAGAGCGAAGTTGATGATCGTGAGCACGATCCCTCTGAGTGAAGTCTCACCACCGGTGGCTTCGGCAATTGCACCTGGGTTGTCCGTAGGACTAATAAGAGCAGCTCCTGCAGTTGGCATAACCATTGCAAAAACTGTAAGTACGCCAGTCATAAGCGTAAAAAGCAAAAGAGCTTTTTTGAGGAGTTTTGTTTTCATGGGAATGAGTTATTTTTGAAATTTTGTTTATGAGTTTATTATAGCAAAATTATTAGAGTATTGCAAGGCTCTATGCGCAAAAACAATTAAAAAGTGTGTCGAAGGTGATTTTGGCATCGTCTTGATCGACGAAGAGCATGATTTCGGTGTGGGTGGAGGAGAGCTCGACTACCGATACTCCCTGGGTTGCGACCTGCTGAAGGATGGTGGCGATGAGGCCAGGGCCGGAGAGTTGGTCTTTGATGAATTTCACGCTGATGGAGCTGAGTTTTTGGCGCTTGTGCTTAGGCTTTTCTGTGATGTAGTGCTGAGCGGCTTTGAGGTGGTGTTTGTCGATGATGATGGTGATTTCGGAGCTGCTTTCGTTGATGGAGATGAAGCCGTTTTTTTTGCGGAGGTGTTGATAGAGTTGGAGTAATTGCTGGTGGAGTTGGGCGCTTTTGTAGTAGGTGAGAGTGCTGAGATTGGCGTAGACGTTGATTGCTTCGATTTGGATTTTTGGGGGTGAGGGGAGGCTGGTGGAGAGAGATTTTTGGTAGCGGGAGAGGGCCATGGTGATGGCGGCTTTGGTGACCGGTTTTTTGCTGCGGGTTTCGATTTGGGGTTGGAGGTAGAGGGCGAGATTGCTGAGATTGAGGAGTTTGCGGGCGAGGGCAAATTTGAGGAAGCTGTTTTTGGAGATTATTTCTGCGAGTGAATCGGATATCTTGATCATTTGTTATATATTCAACGAGTATTGTGAAATTTATTACATTTTTCAATAAAATGGGCAAGGGGGAAAATAATTTTTAGTATTGGGGGCGATTATTTTTGTTTTTCTTATGAATTTTACTTATCAAGGGGAGACGATTGGGGATGAGGTTTTGAGGAGAGTGGACGTAGAAGAGCTCAATAGTGAGCGAAAAGAAGAATTGCATGAAGTGTTTAGAGATGCGGCTTGGCGGTTTGCTCAGGAATTTGAGGTGATGAGTCGTGCTCTGCCTGATAATTTTCAGTTTGGGCCGATCTATGAGACTGAGACTACGAGGGGAATGAATTTGAAAGTGAGGACTTTGATGCTGGATGATGCCGGATTGGATGAGGAAAGCGGTAGGACTGTTTATCGTTTTATAGCCGAGGATGATAAGGGAAAAATCGTGGCAATTATGTACGGAGCAATGGATGAGGTTGTTGATGGTATTAAGGTTGAAGGTGCATTGACTGTCGGTAAAACTGGGAAGGGAATTGCTACTGCGATGAGCTTAGTGCAGATAGATTTTCTCAGTAGGGTTGCTAAAGAAAGGAATCGGACATTGAGTTATCAAGTGGAAAATAAAAATCTTGTAAGACTATTTGAAATCAGAGATCAGGTGAGGCAGGGATTGAGAAAGAGAGTGGAATTAGCGCTAGCAATGGCCGAACAAATGCGTTGGCAGGCCTTGTGGGGAGATGAGGGTAAGCTGGGTTATAAAAATGGCGTGAAGACGCTAGAGCCAAAAGTGAATGGTTTGGGGATCAGTGAGACTGCGATGGTGCACTTAAAAAGAAAGGTGGATGGGGAATCGGGTAAAATCAGTCCGGAGGTTGTGGAGGAGCATTATTTAGCAGTTAATGAGAGGGCCGGGCATCGTGAAAAAGGATTTGATTGGCTGGATGATGCGACGATGGAGCTTATGTGCTTGGCATGACGATTTGGACTTCGGATTCGAGGTCGATGTCGAATTTTTCTTTGACTGTAGCTTGAGCTTTGTGGACGAGGGCGAGCATTTCTTTGAAGGTAGCTCCGCCTTTGTTGAGGAAGAAATTGGCGTGTTTGTCGGAGATGCAGGCTTTGCCGATACAGTAGCCTTTGAGGCCGGCCTGGTCGATGAGCATGCCTGCCGGCTTGTCGGGGCTGGGGTTTTTGAAGAAAGAGCCGGTGGTGGAGCCGAAGGGTTGTTTGGTGAGGCGGAACATGCGGTATTTGTTGAGGTCTTTTTCTTGTTCTTCAGGGGATTTGTCGAGTTTTTTTAGGGTGAAGGTGGCGGAGAGGACGATGGCGGGTTGGTCTTTGAGCTTGGTGTGGCGGTAGGACATGTTGAGGTCGGGAGCCGAGAGGGTTGTGGTAGTGAGAGTGTCGGGATCGAATATACGAGCGTATTTGAGGATCTCTTTGGTTTCCAGGCCGTTGCAGCCGGCGTTGCCGCGGACTGCGCCTCCTACGGTGCCAGGTAGGCCCATCCAGGGTTCGAGGCCGGCGAGGCCGGCTTCTACTGAAGCTTTGATTAGCTTGGGGATCATTACTCCGGCATCGGCGGTGATTTCTGTGCCTTCGATTTTGATTTCCTTAGCGAGGATGCGGATGATGAGGCCGCGATAGCCGAGGTCATGAAACATAGTGTTGCTGCCGGCGCCGGTGATGAAAAAATTGATATTGTGGGCTTTGGTGAAGGAGATGAGGTCGGGTAATTCTGACATATCTTCTACCTCATAAAAAAAATCTGCCGGTCCGCCAATCTGAAAAGTAGAGTAGCGGCTGAGCTTTTCGTCGATCTTTCCCAGAGGAAATTTTGCTAAAAATAGTTTTTGTAGTTCTTTCATAAATCTAAAATAGCAGTATTGCGGAAAAAGTCATAAAAAAAATTGACAATGTGGTTGTGTTGAAATAAGATTTTCGGGCAAAAGGTTTGATAGAAAAGTGATTGGGCCACCTTAGCTCAGTTGGTAGAGCAACTGTCTTGTAAACAGTAGGTCGTCGGTTCGAATCCGACAGGTGGCTCCAGAAATCAGGAAACAGGCAAGCTTGCAGTTCAGACTGCGAGTATTTTTTTAAACACGCACCGTATGTGCGCTTATTAAAAAAATCTCTTGCTTCACCGCAATCTTACCTGTTTCCTGATTTCTGACCTTTTGGGCTGAAGGTTGGGCTTTTGGGGGGCTCGTTTCTCGCTGCGCTTGAAACTCGCGGAGGTTGAGTGAGGTGGAGGTTTTTTAGTTTGTTTTGTTTTTTGATGTCGGTTGGGGGGCTCGTTTCTCGCTGTGCTTGAAACTCGTGTTTTTTTGACAAGAGTGCATTTAGATGGTATTGATCTATCAGTCCAAGTTCTGGACGCTGTGGGGAGGAAACCACAGATCTTTGACAGGTGGAGTAAGAAATAACCAGGAAGCAAAGTTTGGCTTTGGTGTTGGCGATTGTGTCCCTAATTATTTCATGTGAAAATAAGGACATGGTAGCGCCAACCTCTCAGAATCTCCAAACGAAAAATCAACAGAACACCCTAAGGAAGGAGCCGAGTGACGTACCAACAAATTCGAATCAGGAGAAAATCGTACTTAAACAAAACGGATTGATCGATCTTGATAAATCGCTTGTCTACCCGATGCCGAAGAATTTTCGGTATCAGTTGTATAGGAATGATGGGTACGTTTTGCCCGAAGAGGCAATGAAATCGGTTAACCGAGGGGTAGGACACGTCTTTCAGTATATTCCAGATACCCCTGATCAAATAACTTATGAGATGTATAAAATACATCATCCTCTTCTAGTTTCGCTAAAAAACTATCACGAAGGGGTGAGGTGGTCAAAATTGGAGCAGGATGGTGCCATTAGGTCAATAGAGAGAGGTAAGTCTTACAAGGGCTTTTTCACTATTGTGCCACCAACTCATCCATCATTTGGCCAACTGCCTGCTTCACTTGCGATGGAAAAAAAGCCGAATCGGGTAGGAGTACTAATGATTAAGCCCATTATGATCTCAGATGCATGGATGGGCATATTGATAGCTCATGAAATGATACACCTAATGGATTATACGTCGGGCATTGAAGCCCGGAACGTTAGCCGTAAGGACTATCTTAATGGCGAGGCGAGAGCTTATACGCTCGAGTTAATCCTTATTGATTTGATGACTCAAGGAGTCTTTAAAAGAGTGATTGAAAATTCGTGTAAGGAGCATGGATTCAATTCAATTGCTAGTTTTCAGGCATTGGTTGCTGATAAGAAAGTTTCGAAAAATATGCTTGAGAGTATCGATAAAAAAATGCCTTTTGAAGAACCTTTGAGTAATCGCGAAACCGGTAACAGATATGGATTGTATCTCGTAGCCATTGCCTTTGAGATCGCTTTTAAGGCTGATGACTATGAGGGGACATTATTGGAATTGCTGAAAATTCTTTGGTCTGATGATTCTAAAACTTACAAAGAGTTGCCTAAACATTAAAGCAGCTCTTAGTAAACTACTCTATCTAACTATTAAGCCGTCCAAATTAGTTCAAACAAATTAATTTGGACGGTGATTTTTTTAAGCTGAGGGCTCGTTTCTTACTAGCTTAAGGCTCGTATAGAAATAGGTCGGTTTCGCTATTGAGATGTTTTTTGAAATACTGAGTTTCTAGTAGTAGATAATCGCCCAATACTCTGAAATAATCGATGTCATCGATCATTTGGATTATGCTTTCTTCATCGCCAGTCTCTAGGTTGAGTTTTTTAATTGTGTTGTGGTCGAAGAGATAATATAAATCCCCTTCTTCGATAATTGCCCTGATGTCCTGGTACCCTGTATAGCGCTCTGCTGCTTCCAACCTGTAAGCCACCTTATCTTCACTATAGTTAGGCTCCGCGGGAGAGTATTGATATACCTCTATTACATCCGTAAATACTCTTTCTCCGTCAACTCTTTCCTCGGCGGTATATTGGTAGACTAAGTATTTATCATCACAATCCTGCAAAGTGACATCATTGGATACATCTTCCGGTAGTCGCAGAAATACTTCGCCACCAAGCCCCAAAAAAGTGAAGGCTCCCTGTTGTTTAGTGTAGTAGCCGGTTTGGCAATACTGACTCTCAGGTATGTTTGGCGAATTCAATTCTTCATCTACAATCTCGCTACTGAGAACAGATCTGCTGATATCGTAAGAAAACAATGTAAACTCTTTATCGACCAACTCTTCAGTCCAAAAGACTTTTCCATTTGCTACTACTGGTCCGCTAAAACCTTCAATATCAGTTGATAGCTCCTTGATCTGCACTGGCTCATCGGTTCCTCCTACTTGATAATAGAAAAGCTCTAAGGGCTGCTGGCCATAATTGTAGAAGCCGGACTCCATCTGGAACCAGGCAATCGTTTCTGGATCTGCATCAATTCTCCAGATAGTTTTATTGTCAGCTAAGTACTCTGCTCGTTCAAGGTCTATTTCATATTGACTGAAGTCACCGCCGAGATAATCAAATACCTTGTCGGCTTTGTGGCTCAGGGCAATTTCCATCAACGAGAAGTCCTCAACATCTTTTTCGGCACCATATTGCTCCAATAATTTGAATGCCTCTAAGTTATTATTTCTCGTTGCAACAACTATCGGTCTGCTCCCAAAGTAGTTTATGTCATTAATTTCAGCGCCGTTTTCCAACAGCAGCTCAAGCACATCCAAATGAGCATTTAAAATCGCTTGATTTACAGCGAAGAAGGAGTTTTCTAGAGATTCTCCGTCCAGACCATCCTGAACTAAATATTCTTCTACTATGTCGATACAGCCACTACTAACAGCTACGAAAAATGGCGTGTGCCGATTGACGAAGAATAGAGGCCAAAATGAGTCTTCCGGTGCATTTTGCATGCGAGATTTTTCAAAATATATGGCCGTCTCTTCATCAAATTGTGATATTATCTCACGAATCTCCTCATAGGTCTCGAAATTCTCGTCTTTGCATTTGAGACTAAGGTTAAAGTCAGTCTCACCCATGACGTTTCTACTGTAGTCACGGTGCGCATCGCTTTTTTCGTCACGGAGGGAATCGATCAGTTCAAGCAGGCGATCAACCAGAACCTCACTTTCTTCACTGGGAGCATTTTCAGAGAGATAAAGCCATGCAAGCCTGAATCCCGTGTCTAAAGTAGTTTTTTCTATGTCGGTGATGTTTTTAAAGCTATTTTGACCATCCTGTAACCATATTTTTTGCGCTACTGTTCTAGCCTCCTGTAATTGCTCGTCATTGGCAAGCGCCACTAAATTCCAGCCTAACGGTAATTTCTCCCAGTGATCCAAAAAACTAACATCTCTTGGCAGTGGTGGCCCCTGGCTTGGCTGTAGGAGTTCCGTGCTCCTTACCCTAAAGGGCTTTTCACCATATATTATCACACCTTGTCCGACATTGATGAACTGATTCAGTTCAGGCTTGATAGTGTCTTGAAAAGGGCCCTGAGGGTATACCATGAATTTTTTTGACTGAGTGTCGTAGATAATCACTAGAAATTGATTTTCAGTGTCAGGCTCTATATGTGCCAACACTTGGTCAATACTCATTGGCCAAGCCTCACCTGTGGGCCATGCGGTGGTGAAGTAGTTCATTCCTGCTGGAGCTTCGAAAGCGTTTTCAAATATTTCCTCGCTGTATCCGTAGTCACTATCAAGTTGATCATAGTTTTCAGCTTCAAAATGGAAAAATCTAAAAGAGAGACAAAAACCACGATCCCAAATTAAGTAAAGGCCTAAAGTAAGAT
>CAYMGN010000014.1:0-18537 GCA_964389995.1 uncultured Candidatus Peribacteria bacterium
GCCAGTTCGAGGCCGTTGATGTAGAGCTCTATTCTTTCGGCCCAGAAGGGATTTTTGGGATTTTTTTTGGCGAGGGCGGCTTGGCTGGAGGGGTAGTCGTAGACAAAGATCGGGCCTTCGTCGCGGAGTTTTGGTTCGATTTTGTTGAGGAAGATTTTAAAGAAGAGGTCGTCCCAGCTCTTGCAGGCCGCTGTGGAGAGATCGAGGGATGTGGTGGCTTTTTTCAGTTGATCAAATCTCTGGTGTGTGAGGAGATCGAGATCGCAGTATTGGAGAAAAAGTTGGTGAACGCTTTTTTTTGTCCAGGGGGTAGGAGGGATTTTGCTTTCTGGAAAATTAGGTGCGAGAAAGGTGATTAGTTTTTCGCAGTCGCTGATGAGATCTTGATAGTTGGCGTCTTGGCGGTACCATTCGAGCATGGTGAATTCGGGGTTGTGATGGCCGCCGCATTCGCCATTGCGGAAGACCTTGGTGATGTTGTAGATTTTTTCGAAACCGGCGGCGAGCAGTTTTTTCATTTGGAGTTCGGGGGAGGTGTTGAGGTAGAGGGCGGTTTCCTCTTTGTTTTGGGCTTGGTATTGGGTGGCAAAGAGATTGAGATGTGGTTCCATGCCCGGTTTTGGTGTGAGCAAGGGAGTTTCTACTTCGACATAATCTTGCTGATCGAAAAACTGGCGGATCAAACGGTAGAATTTGCTGCGATTTTGGGCTAGTTGTTGGAGGTCCATTTTACTGTAAAAAATTGATAGTGAGTCCCGGATGTTCTAAAAGTTTTTTGGCCGGGAGCTCATCAATAGTGACAGAGCTTTGGATTTTTTCAAGGATTTCTTTTTTGGCACGTCCGCTAAGGAGGACGATGAGCTTTTGGCTGTTGAGGATAGGGGGAAAGGTGAGCGTGAGACGGTCAGGGACGGCAAATTGGGAGGTGGTGGTGTGGGCGACCGGGGAGTTAGTGATTGAAAGCGCGGGGTCATGTGGAAAAAGGGAGGCGGTGTGGCCGTCGCTGCCCAGTCCGAGGAAGGTGAGGTCGAATTGTTCTGGTAGGTTATTGGCGTATTGCTCGAGGGCTGTCTCGATGGGGAGGGCGGTGTCGAAGGCGTGGAAATTAGTGATTTCGCGATTTTGAAAGAGATTTTCTTTGATCATCTTGTAGTTGGAGTCCGGATGATCGTGGGGGACGTATCTTTCGTCTACTTGCCAGTAGTGGATGTGATCTTGAAAGAAGAGGTCGTTTTGAGAGATGGCTTGAAATAATGGCTTGGGCGTGTTGCCACCGCTCAGTGCGATATGGAGCTGCTGGTCGCTGCGCATCACTAATTCTTCCAGGAGCTGGAGGTGATGATGGATAAATTCTGAGTTTGAATGGAAGTTATTGATGATCATTCTTCGGTGGCTCGATGCCATTTTACGTGGTCGATGTCGGTAATTTTGTGTTGGCGGCTGGGACCTTCGGAGCCGTCTTCGTATTTTTCCGGTTTGATTTTGTGTCTCTTGATGAAGTCGATGATCTTGTCGGTTAGTTGCCAGGTGGCGATGATTTCGTTAAAGCTGAGGAAGTGGATGCGGCGTTTGTGGATCACGTCGAGGAGGAGGAGGGCGTGTTCGGGCATGCAGTCGTCGCCTTCGCAGGCGATGGAGTCTGAGGTGAATACTTGGTGGTGTTCTTCGTTGGCTCCGTATTTATTGATCAGACGGATGGAGATTTTTTCGTTTGGTTGAAGTTCGATGATTAGGAGATTGGGGTCTTCGTCTTTGCCTTGAAAAGCGAATTTTTTGATTTCTACTACGATGTAGGTGTGTTTTTTGGAGAGTTTTTTGCCGGTGCGGAGATAGATGGGGACTTTGTACCAGCTTTCGCGGTTGACGAAGAGGCGGAGGGCGGCAAAGGTTTCGGTTTGAGAATTATTGGGAACCCCTTTTTCTTTTTTATAACTTTTGTACTGTCCGGTGACGATGTTGTTCTTGGAGGGGATAAATTTGAGGGCGGAGAGGATATTGTACTTTTCTTGATGGAGGCTGTCGGCGTCGTCGATGATGGGGATGGACATGGAGATGAGGGCGAGGATTTGCAGAAGGTGTGATTGGACCATGTCTTTGATGGTGCCTACCTGGTCGAAATAGCCGGCTCGAGTGGTGACACCTACTGTTTCTTGGGCGGTGATCTGGATGTTGCTGATTTCCGGACCTTTCATCATCATATTGAGGATGCGGTTGGAATGACGGAGGGCAAGTATGCTTTGGACGCCGGTTTTGCCGAGATAGTGGTCGAGGAGAAATACTTCTTCTTCGTCAAAATAACGGGCGACGAAATGGAATAATTCGGTAGCGGATTTGGTGTCTTCGCCGAAGGGTTTTTCGATAATTAAACGGAGGTCTTCTTTTTTTTCTTTCGTTTTGCCGAGGTTTTCGATGATTGGTTTAAAGACTACAGGTGGGACGGAAAAATAGGCGATGGTGGTTACTTTTTGATTTTTGTTGAGCTGTTTTAATTCGGCTTTGAGATTCTTGAAATCCTCGAAATGGTCGTATTGTCCGGCGAAGTAATGCACTCTTTTGAGGAGTTTATTGAGCAGAGTTTTATTTAAATTTTCACCATATTTTGCTGTGATGCTTTCTTTGAATTGGTCGCGAAATTGCTTGTCGCTCATTTTGGTGCGGGCGTAACCGATGATCTTGAAGTTGTCTGGGAGGCGGTTTTGTTTGGCCATGCTGTAGAGAGAAGGGAAGATTTTTAGTTTTGCCAAATCACCGGATGCTCCAAAAATGAGGAGATTAAAAGGCTGTTTGATCTGGAACTGAGACATTTTGTTTTGGTAATTTTTTGCTTTCTTAATGTATTTATTATACAAATTAAGCAGTACAATATCAACTAATCTCAAGGAAATGGCGGGTAATAGTTTTGGACATTTGTTTCGGATCACTACATTTGGTGAGTCTCATGGTGGAGCTGTGGGGGTGGTGATTGATGGGTGTCCGGCTGGTTTAGAATTGACGGAAGGGGATGTGCAGGTGGAATTGGATCGGAGAAGGCCGGGGCAGAGTGAGATTACAACTCAACGTAAGGAAACAGATACTATTCATTTTTATTCTGGTGTTTTTGAAGGTAAGACTACCGGGACGCCGATTATGATGATGGCTAAAAATAAAGATCAACGGTCTCAGGACTATGATCATTTAAAAAATCTTTATCGTCCATCGCATGCGGATTATGTTTATGATCAGAAATATGGTCATCGTGATTATCGAGGTGGAGGGCGATCGTCGGCACGAGAGACTTTGGCGCGAGTGGCTGCGGGAGCGGTGGCGAGAAAATTTCTCAAAGAAACCCTGGGGATAGAAATCCTTGGTTATGTCGATCAGGTAGCTGATATTAAGGCTAAAATTGACGATCAGCAGTTATCTCGTGATTTAGTGGAAAGTAATTTGGTGCGTTGTCCTGATCAGGAGGCTGCTAAGGAGATGATTGCTTTGATCGAAAAGTTACGTGATGAGGGAGACTCAGCTGGGGGAGTGGTGCGCTGTGTGGTGAAAAAAGTACCTGTGGGCCTAGGGATGCCGGTTTACGATAAAATTAATGCTGATTTGGCCAAGGCGATGCTCAGTATCAATGCCGTCAAGGGCTTTGAGATTGGCAGTGGTTTTGCCGGTACTGAGCTCAAAGGTAGCGAACACAATGACGAGTTTGAAATGGTGAACGGTGAGATTCGTACCAAGAGTAATCATGCTGGTGGTGTTTTGGCGGGGATTACCAGTGAAGAAGATTTGTATTTTAGAGTGGCTTTTAAACCAACATCAACGATTGGCAAAGAACAGGATACCGTTAACAAAGACGGTGAAAATGTTAAGCTGGCAGCTAAGGGACGACATGATCCTTGTGTGTTGCCAAGAGCGGTGCCAATTGTGGAAGCGATGGCGGCTATTGTGTTGATGGATCACTATCTTAGGCAGAAGTCTATTTCTTGATGGTAGTGGCTAATTCGTGGAAGAAATCTTTAATTCTACTGAATGCCGTTGGTGGTCCTTTTTGTACGACTTCGATCTGACTGGCAATATCATCTCTTACATCATATGGATTGCCAGTAAAAATAATTACGTCGATGTTTTTTTTCTAGCTTTTGTGGCAATTTCTTCTCCGGCATGGGGAGCGGCATTGGTATCCATATTGAGATCGGTCAATACGCCGATGATGCCGCTATCTTCTAGTATTTGTAAAGCTTCTTCACGAGTGGCGGCTGTGAGGACAGTGACTTTTTCGCCACCAATCATTTGTGCTAGTCGTTGAAACGATTTGCGTATATTGGCGTCGTCGTCGCAAATAAGGATCTTTATTGATCTACTTTCAGGTTTAGTCATGATTCTTCTTTATCATAGCTATTTATTATAACTAAATCCTGGTTTTTGTCAATACTTTTTAACTTTCAAACCACTCAGTGTGAAAATGCCCTTCACGGTCGTCTCTTTCGTAGGTGTGGGCTCCAAAGAAATCTCTTAACCCTTGGATGAAATTAGCTGATACATTGGCGCTGGTCATGGCTTCAAAATAGCTGAGTGCAGTGGAGAGGGCGCTACAGGGGAGGGAGTTTTGGACCATGAAACTCACTACTTTTTTGAGGTCGGGGGTGGTTTTGAGGAGGTCTTCTTTAAACTGATCGATAGAAAAAAGATGTTGGTAATTGTTTTGCCCGGCGTAGGCTTGATGCAGCTTGTTGAGGATTTTTGCGCGGATGATGCAGCCTCCTTCCCAGATGCGGGAGATTTCTCCGAGGTCTAATTGCCAGTTTTCTTCTTGGGCTGCTAGATGCAGGAGGTCGTATCCTTGAGCGTAGGAGCTGAGCATGCTGGCGTAGAGAGCATTGTCCACTAGTTTGATTATTTCTTCTAGAGGAATGGATTTTTCGAATTTTTTATTTGGATAGAGTTTGCTCAATTTTACTCTTTGTTCTTTTTGGCTGGAAATGACGCGGGCAAAAACGGCTTCCGTGATGGTCGAAAGTCCCACTCCGCGGTCCAAAGCGTCGATGCTGGTCCATTTACCGGTGCCTTTTTGAGCAGCGCGGTCGAGGATGTGGTCGATGACATAATCGTCAGTTAATTCGTCTTCTTTGCGGAGCATTTGACTGGCGATTTCAAATAAGAATGATTGGAGTTGGCCTTGGTTGTACTGATCGAAGATGTCGGCGATTTCCGGGGCGGATAGTTGATATACTGAACGGAAAATTTCGTAAGCTTCAGCCATGATTTGCATCACGCCGTATTCGATGCCGTTGTGGACGGTTTTGACGTAGTGTCCGGCAGAACGGGGTCCGATGTGAGTGACACAAGGTCCTCCTTGAAAGTCTTTGGCGGCGATGGCTTCGAGAATTTCTTTTACTTGCTCCCAGGTGCGGTCGTCACCTCCCGGCATCATGCTGGGCCCGTTCAAAGCCCCTTCTTCGCCTCCAGAAACTCCGCAGCCGAGATACTGTAGTCCCGCTTCTTTTGCAGCTTGATAACGTCTTTCTGTATCTTCGTAATAGGAGTTTCCGCATTCGATGATGATGTCGTCTTGGTCGAGGAGGGGAGTGATTTGTTCGATCACCATGTCTACCGGCTTACCGGCTTTGACGAGGATCATTACTTTGCGGGGTTTGGCTAGTGATTCGATAAATTCTTCTATTGTTTTGGTGCCTTGCAGTTTTTCATTTCCGTATTCAGCAATGAATTGTTCGGTTTTTTCGGTTGTGCGGTTATAGACGCTGATTTTGTAGCCATTATTAGCGATATTTCTGCTGAGATTTTGGCCCATTGTGGCGAGGCCGATTAGTCCGATTTGCGCTTTTTCCATAAAAAAAACTGGGATTAAAGATTGTTAATTGGGTTTTATCTGACGTCTTTGGTTTCGATCATGTATTTTTGGAAGTTTTGGTCGAATTCGAGGTCTTCGTCGATGTAGCGTTGGTGTTCTTGGAGGATGATGTCGATTGCTTCTTTAGTAGTTGCTACCGGGTAGATATTGTCGAGGTCTTCAGGGCTGACCAATCCGCGATCTACTTGCCATTTTTTTACCCAGTGGATTAGTTCTTTCCACATGTGGCCGACGAGGACGATCGGGATTTTGCAGATGTGATGTACCTGAGTTAGTTGCCAGACATAAAATAGTTCGAGGGCGGTACCGATCCCGCCGGGCATAATCACAAAGACATTAGAGAGTGATACAAATTGATCGAGGCGACCGGAAAATTTTTGGAAATGTTTGCGGATTTCGAGATAGCGATTGCCTTTTGCTTCAAAGGGCAGTTGGATGGTGAGACCGATAGAATCAGAATGGTTGTCAGGATCTCCGGCAGCGTGACCGGCGTTGGCAGCTTCCATCACTCCCGGGCCACCACCGGTAACGATGTCAAATTTTGATTTACCGATCATTTTGGCGAGGTCATAGACATCTTTATAGATGTCGTCTCCTTGTTTGATACGAGCGGATCCAAAGATGGCGACACGGAAATGTTTCTTGAGAAGTTCGCGATCGATGGAGCTAACGTGTTGGGGTGTTTGGTCTTTTTTAGACATGAGGGGTTTTTAAAGTTTATTGAATTAGTTTGAGACAGGCTGCTGCGAGGTGTTCTCCGGAGAGCCCCGCTTCCTGATAGAGTTGGTCAGCGGTGCCGGAGAGTTGGTATTCTTCGACGCCGATCATTTTAAATTTTTCCGGGCAGATATTTTTTTTCATTAGTGAGCGGCTTAGTTGGGAGCCGAGACCGGAGTAGGTGTTGTGATCTTCGGCAGTGATTAGTTTGCCGGTTTTTTTGATGGAATTGATTAGTGTGTCGTCAAATTGTTTGATGGAACTGACGGCGACGATTTCGATCGAGAGGTCGGGGTGGCTTGTTTGGAGAGATTCTCTAGCTTTGATTGCTTCATTGACTAGGGCACCGCTGGCAGCAATGGTGAGGTCGTTTCCGGAGCGGATGATGTCGCTGCGGCCGTATTGGTATTGGTAGTCTTGATCGTAAAAAATACTGCCATCTTCTTTTAGTATCACTGGAAATTTGTGTCGTCCCATCCGTACGTAAAAATTGCCGTAGTGGGAGGCGACGTAGCGGATAATGTGGTCGGTTTGGTTGGCATCGGCCGGTTCGATCACCATAGTGTTAAAAAATCCGAGAAAGGATCCCATGTCGTCGATCGCTTGATGAGTGGGGCCGTCTTCGCCGACGGAAAGTCCGCAGTGAGTGGCGACCATTTTGACATTGGTGTGATTGATGTCGTTGACTCGAGCTTGATCTTTGGCGCGGCTGCTCATGAAAGCTCCGAAGGTTGAGGCAAAAGGAATAAAATCGTCGAGGGAAAATCCTCCGGCTAAGGAGACCATGTTTTGTTCGGCGATGCCGCATTCGACGTATTGGGCCGGGAGATTATCGTGGACGCCATCGGTTTTGACTGAGCCCATCAGGTCGGCGGTGAGGGCGAGGATTTGAGAATTATCCTGAGCGAGGTCGAGGAGGGCGTTGCCGTAGGCGCTGCGGCAGTCTGTCACTGTGCCCGCTTCGTAAAGCTTTGGTTCTCCGGTTTTTATTTCTGCAATTTTACTAAGTAGTGCCGGATAACTGTTTGATTCTGGATGCCATTTGATGGTGGCGCGGTATTGGTCGAGAAATTCGTTTTCTTCGGTGGTGAGGGTTTCTTTTTGGAGGTAGTCGGCTATTTCTTTCGGTTTTGGCGATTTGCCGTGCCAGGTGGCTTTGTGTTCGAGGCCGTCCGGTTCCATCATGCCGCCTCTTTTGCCCATGATGGTGTTGGCGACGATTACTACCGGTTTACCGGTGTAGTTTTGGGCTTCGCTGTAGGCTTTCCAGATTGATTGATAGTCGTGGCCGTCGATTTCGATCACATGCCAGTGACCGGCCTCGAAGGTCTTGTGGATGTCGATGTCTTGGATTTCTTTCAAGCTGGCGGTCAGTTGGACTTTGTTGTAGTCGACAATTACGACGAGATTGTCTAATTGGTGCTGTTTTGCAAAGTGGATCATTTCGTGGACTTGGCCTTCTTGGGCTTCGCCGTCACCTAATTCGCAATAGACTTTTTTGTTGGAGCCCTTGAGTTTTTCGGACATGGCGTAGGCGGCGGCGACGGAAACACCGATGCCGAGGGGGCCGGTGCCGTAATGTACTCCTTTGACGTGACGGGTGATGTGTCCTTCATAGATAGAACCGATTTTGCGGAAGGTTTCGACCACTTCGTTTTTGGGGATGTAGCCCATTTCGGCGAGGACGCTGTAGACTGCCGGAGAAGTATGTCCATTGGAGACAACTACCTTTTCGCCGGTCTGACTGACGATAAAAGCATAGAGCGTAGCAAGAAAATCGATGGAAGAAAGTGAGCCGCCGGGATGCCCACTTTGAGCGTTGACTACCATCTGGACGATGGAATGACGACAACCTTTGGTGAAAGTTTCTAAAAATTGGAGATGATCGGAGGTGAGGGGTTGTCCGAATTGCGGATATTTTTCAAAAAGTTGCATTTTTTTTTGATCAAGCAGCTAAAAAAGTGGTGCCTACAATATAAATAGTTGTGCAAGGAAAAGCAAAGGCTTCCGTGGATTTGCGGAGAAATGTGAAATTGTTTAAAGTGAAAAATAGAAATTTTCTTGCAATTTAACAAATAAAAATGAAGAAAATACGAATAATAATGCTGACAATGGCCTTGGCTTTGGGCAGTGTGTTTTTTAGTCCGGTCACCTTTGCGGGGGAGTGTTTTTCTCAGCCGGTGGTGGCTCAGAATTGGTACGGTAAGTTGAAGTCCGCCGCCAATATCCGTGATGTGGCCTGTATGGAAGGCTCTAATGTCGTGGCTACTTTTGGTGCCGGCACTGTAGTACGTGTGCTCAACAATGATGATGGTTGGTTGGAAGTAGAGACCAATGGTCAGCGCGGTTGGGTGTGGTATGAGTTTATAGAGGCGACGGCGAGGCCTGCCGGGGATGAGGAGGTTGTGCGGGAGCCGCTCTATGATGTCGAAGGTCATCGTTATGAAGAAGCGGTGCGTTTTGTTAATTCTGAAGGGATTGTTCAAGGTTATCCGGACAATAGTTATCAACCGGATCGTACTTTGCAGAGAGATGAATTATTGAAGATTGTGGTAGAAGCGGCCTACGATGATGAGTTTGAAAACTATGACAATAATAAGTGTTTTAGTGATATTGATCCTACTCAATGGTATGCAAAATATGTTTGTTTTGCTAAGGAAGAGGGGATTGTGGTTGGTTATGAAGACAACACCTTCCGCCCTACCAGTAAGATTAATCTCGTGGAAGCTTTGAAGATCGCTTTAATCGGTTTTGATTACGATGTTGATGAGTTAGGTGGCACTTGGTATCGCAATTATGTATTGGCGGCCAGTGAACGCAATTTCTTGCCACTTGATTTTCGTGGATTTAATGAGCAGATGAGTCGTGCACAGATGGCGGAAATGATTACCAGAATGCTCAAATATTCTGATCGAACTCAGCGAGAATATCTTGGTGATGATGCCGATCGTGTTGTCACATATATGACTTTGGAGGCGGGTGCTAATCCTACTTCGACTAGTGATTTGATGTATTTAGTGGAGCCGGAATTAGTCACTTTTGATCTTGGCGAATATCGAGTTTCAAATGGTGTCGTCTATTTTGGTCCGATGGAGATGGTTCCCGAAGCGGCTAAGGATGAATATCAACATGTCTATATGATGGAACTTTTGGAATCTCGTTCTTTAGAGGATATCAGCGCTGAGGATTACGAATTTACTTCTGAACCAGAGCAAATTACCATCAATGGTTTGGACGTAGTTACTTATGAAACCACTGGTTTATGTAGCTACGTAAATTATGAAGTTTTGTTAGAAACACAAAATGTTCTCTTTAGAAATGCTTGTTTTAGACCGGAAGCGGCTAAAGCAAAATTTATTGAGATTATTAGTGAAGCGACTTTTGGCTAGAGTTATTTAGCTAGAGTGTTCAAAGCCGATTGTGGATTTATTCTGCGATCGGCTTTTTGCATTCTCCATCGGCGGAGTAGCAGTCAAGTGATCTTGTTGCTTGAGGGTAATGCTCTCCGTCTGAGATGAAGATGTCTGTTGCTTGAGGGTTGTTCCATTCAATATCTCTGAAACGGTGGACGGTCTGGGTATTAATGATAAAGGCTCCGGCATCGATTGCTTCCTGATATTCTTCCGGTCTGAGGCCTTTTCTTTTATAGTAGATTACGCTGGATTGACTACCTTTAGTGCGGTTGCGTTCGATGATGCCACCTTCAAAAATTAGATTAGAGTCTTGGAGATAGATTCCGGCAAAGTTGACTCCGTCGTTGGCGATAAGGTTGGTGTTTCGTAGTTGGAGTCGGGAATTATTGCTATAGATGGCACCTTGAGCACAGGCTTGAAAAGTAACATTTTCGGTTTTGAGAATGCTAGAATATGTGTCCAAACAGCTCGATTCAGGACTGGTAATTGAGAGGTTTTTGAGCGTGATGTCACGATCAAGAGTAGAAATTCTTGATCCGCTTGTACTTTGATTTGGTGGGCGACCAATAGTGATTGGTGGTTGATTGTTAGGGCTGGAGATCTTTGTTTCTGTCGGGTTGATTCCGATGATTGTAACTGTGTATTGATTGTTTTTTGTAGGGAAATCGATGTTTTCGTAGTAAGTGCCCGGATGGACTGTTATTTCAATTTCATCATTGGTGTTGAGACCGAGGTCTATGGCTTTTTGGATGGAGCTAAGGCAATAATTTTCTGAGCAACCTACTTCTAATTCGGCAATATCTAAATTTATCATTTCCGCATGTGGTGAGCTTTGAAAGAAGCGATTTTGGTATACTGTTTCGTTTATGCAGTGAGCTAATTGATTTTGTTTAGGGCTAGTGTCAGCGCCACACTGGTAGTAGGACATTATGTTGTCTATATCTGGAGGTTTAATGTTCTCCGGGCAGTCTAGGCTTTGGCAATTTGGTCCTACTTTGCAACCATCAGGCCAAAATCTAGGATGATAGGAGCCGGGATCGTAGGGGGTGTCCTCTAGACAATCACCTTCAGGTTGGCAGTACTGAGGTGATCTTTCTGCAAAAGTATGATCTAAGCCAAAGAAATGTCCGACCTCGTGGCCGAGTACGTAAGCAGAAAGATGGTTGAATTTCCCGTTGTCTTGATACATTATTTCTCCATCTTCATCAATTGTTGGTCCTTTGAAGCTCATGACGATGTGTTCTTTACCAATGAGGCGATCAGCATTAAAGTAACCGGCTGGCTTAAATCCATTTTCGTTTTTCGGTATTTCGCTGACCCATATGATGTTGATGCGATTGGGGTCATAGTGATCTTCGAGTACTTGTTCTATTTGATGTAGAAAAATAGCCCTATCTATAACATCAGTGTCTTCTTTGAAAAAAAGCTCATTGTTAGGGATATTTGTTAGTCTTGTCGGTTCAAAAATTTGATTTCTTTCTTTTAGTGAGTGGTAGTTGAGATTGGAGATTTGATTTTGAATTATTTCATAGGGAGCGCCGCCTGTGCCATCATCTTTAGTGATTCGGATGATGTGTAGGGCTCCGTATTGGGTTTCTTGTTGTGCTTGAAAAACTGCACCTTGCTCCATTGCTTCAAGGTATTGTTGTCGGTAGTAGTCAAACTCGTAGAGAAGTATGGTATGAAGTTGGGGTTGTTCTAGGCAGCTAGTGGTGCTGAAGAGAGCGGCAAATATTAAGAAGTTTACTTGAGCGCGTGCTTGGTCGAGTTTGTCGCTTTGCTCAGGATTAGTAGGTTTTGACGGTATTGTTGAGTTTGAAATGGATTCTTTGGACATACGGACTCTCTTTAAGAGTGGAGTATGATACCGTTATTATTTTACCTGTCAAGCAAGAGCTTCTTAGTGATATTTTTAGAAAGTTCCACCCCCGGTTGATCGAAGGCGTTGATGCCGTAGAGTTCTCCAAGAAATGCGGTGGCTGCTTCGAAGAGGAAGAAGAGGGCGCCGAGGGATTGCGCGTTGATGGTGGGGATTTCGAGAGTGATATTGGGGCGGTTGTTTTCGGTGAGGGCTTGGGCGGTGCCTTGATGTTCGAGGGCGATTAGTTCGTTGAAGCTGGTGTTTTGGAGATAGGAGCTGTATTTGCTGTCGGGGGCGAGATTGGGGATTGCTAATGTGGGGCCGAGGTTTTTAGCTGTGAGGAAAATAATTAGTTTATCGGTTGGTCCTTCGTTGTACAGTTGGCTTTGAGAATGTTGGTCCGTGGCTCCCAGGGCTTTGACCGGGGTGATGCCGGTGTGGACGATATTGCCTTGGTCGTCATGTTTTTTGCCGATACTCTCAGCGAGCAGTTGGCGATACCAGTCGGCAAAGGAGATGAGATTTTGGGCATAAGGCATCATTACGTTGATGGATTTGCCTTTTTTGCTCAACTGATATTGGATGTTGGCGATTTGAAATGGGAGGTTTTTTTTGGCGTCAGGATCGAGAAATAGTTTGCGCGTTTCCTTGGCTCCTTTGATTAAATCGTGAATATTTGCTCCCATGATTGCAGCTGGGGCGAGACCGACGGCCGTCAGTACAGAAAAGCGCCCGCCGACATTTTCCGGGATGGCAAAGCTGGGGATCTCTTCTTTTTGAGCGGTTTCTCGCAGGAGGCCTTTTTCTGGATCGGTGATAAAGAGGAAATGTTCTTTGATTGGCAATTTTGCTTGTTCACATTTTTGGCGGAAATAAAAATATTGGGAGAGAGTTTCGGGGGTGCTGCCTGATTTTGTGACGACGATAAATAGTGTGTCTTTTAGCTCGATCAGTTCTTCGAGAGAAGTGATATGGCTGGGGTCGATGTTGTCGAGTACATACAGTTTTGGTTGTTGACCTTTTTCGTGAGCGAAGAGGTCTAGGAGGCTTTGTTGGATGCAAATCGTGCCCAGGGCTGAACCGCCGATGCCCAGTACCACTATTGATTGGTATTCTTTACTATGAATTTCTTGCGCGTAGGCTTCGATGCTTTTTAAGATTTCTTGATCATCGAGGATTTCGTAAAAACCTTGTTTTCTTTGATGGATTTTTTCTATTAGTTGTGCGAGAGGTTTGGAACTATCAAAGATTTCTGATTCCTTTAATCCGTGATCAGCGGATATTTTGCTGAGATTTTGGTGATGAAGTTTTAGCATTTAATTTGCTTAAGATTTTTGGAGGTCTTTTACTTTTTCCCAATCGGCGAGAAATTTTTCGAGGCCGATATCCGTCAGAGGGTGGTTTACTAATTTTTCGAGAATTTCTGGAGGCATGGTGCTGATGTCCGCTCCGAGGAGAGCGGCGTCCGCTACATGTTGAGGGTGACGAATGCTGGCAACCAATACTTCGGTTTCAAATTGATAATTTTCAAAAATTGTGACGATTTCGCTGATCAAACTCATACCGTTACGTGAGATGTCGTCCAGACGGCCGATGAAGGGGCTAACTAGGGTAGCGCCCGCTTTGGCGGCTAACATCGCCTGTGAGGGGCTAAAAACTAAGGTGACATTAACTTTGATTCCTTCTTCGGTCAAAATGCGTGTAGCTTGCAGTCCGGCGGGAGTCATCGGTACTTTGACGTAAACGTTTTTGTGCCATTGGGCGTATTTGCGGCCTTGTTCTAACATTCCTTCTAGATCGGTGGCAATCACTTCCGAGCTGATGGGACCATCGACTACTTCAGCGATTTCTTTGATGCGAGTTTCGAGGGAGACGCCTTCTTTAGCGATGAGAGAAGGGTTTGTAGTGATGCCGTCGACCATTCCCCAGGCGTGGTATTTTTTGATTGATTCAAGGTTGGCTGTGTCTAGGAAGAATTTCATGGAATGGGGTTAGAAGTCATCTTTAATGTATCATAAGGTTTTTGCTTCGGCTAGTTTAGATGGGGATTTGGTAACCTTTGACGGATCACCTTGCAAGCAAATTTAGATCGAGAGAATTTTTGCTACGCAAAAAATCGAGATAAAATCAGGTTGAGAGGCCCCAAAAGCAAGGTATGGGCGCATGATCTAATTAAAATTTACCAATGATTTAGAGAGAGGCTTTGATTGCCTCTTGGAGTTCTTCGAGGGAGGGGCTTTGGAGGTAGGTTTGGATTACGCCGTCTTTGTCGATGATGACGACTGTGGCTTGATAGACGATGTCGTAGGCGAGGCGGATTTCTTTTTCGCGGTCGAAGTCGACTTGGATGATTTTGGTGCCGTTGGGAAAATTATTGATTTCCGCTTTGATTTCTTTTTCCAGTTTTTGGCAGATTTCGCACCAGGAGGCGTGAAAGAAAAGAGCCATTGGTTTGTTGTTGCGGAGATTTTGGTAGGTTTCTTTTTTGTATGGAAGGTATTGAGGAGTTTCTTCGTAGTAGGGGGTTTCAATCACCGCTTCTTCGGCTGGGATTTCTGGGCTACCTTCTGCGGGAAGTTCAGATGCGGTTTCAGTTTGTTTCTCTGCTTCAGGATCGAGCGAAGGGGCCAAGGTTTCTGCTTGAGCTGGTTCTGCTGCAGTGGCAACCGGTTTGCTATCTGATTCTAAGACGTTGGTTTGGACATTGTCTTTTAATTCGTTGTTTTGGCAAGCGCTGAGCAATACCAGGGAAAACGTCGTTAAAATAAGAATTTTTATTTTCATCAATTTGATTTAATTTTGATGGAGTGGCCTGATTATAACAAAAATTTCTGGAGAATAAAGCTTCGTTTAGATAAAAAGCCTCAGGCCGATTGATGGCTTGAGGCTTTTTTCTTTCTTGTACTAGTTCTTACTTTTTGTCCCCTTCGTCTTCTTTTTTATCTTTTTCTTTTTTCTTATCGTCATCTTCTTCCACTACTTCCGCTTCTACAACTTCCTCTTTTTCTTTATCGTCCGTGTTGTATACTTTGACGTCATCGTCGTCTTCCGCTGTTGGTTCTTGGCCTTCAGCCGTACCTGCGGCTTTGTAGAGTTCGGCACCGATTTTTTGGATTTCTGTGCTTAGCTCTTCGTAGGCTTTTTCCAGTTCGTCTTTTTTTGTTTCTTCATTTTCTAGTAGTTTTTTTAATTCTGCCAGTTTTTCTTCTACCGGTTTTTTGGTGTCATTGGATACTTTGTCGCCGGCATCTTTTAAGGTTTTTTCGGTTTGGAAGATGAGACTTTCGGCTTTATTGCGGGTTTCAATTGCTTCTTTCTTTTCTTTATCTTCCTCGGCGTGTTTTTCGGCGTCAGCTTTCATTTTTTCGAGTTCTTCTTCGGAAAGATTGGAGCTGCCGGTGACTGTAATGCTTTGTTCTTTGTTTGAAGCTTTATCAACTGCTTTTACTTTGAGGATACCGTTGGAGTCGATGTCAAAGGTGACTTCTACTTGTGGTACTCCGCGTGGGGCGGGAGGGATGCCGTCGAGATGAAATTTACCGAGGGATTTGTTGTCGGCGGCCATACTGCGTTCCCCTTGGGTGACGTGTACTTCTACCGAAGGTTGGTTGTCGGCGGCGGTAGAAAAAATTTGTGATTTGGAAGTAGGGATGGCGGTGTTTCTTTCGATCAAAACGGTGTTTACTCCACCAAGAGTTTCGATCCCGAGAGAAAGTGGTGTGACGTCAACTAGGAGGATGTCCTTGACGTTGTCGTCTCCTTGGAGGATCCCCCCCTGGATACCGGCTCCGAGGGCTACCACTTCGTCCGGATTAAGTCCTCTTTGTGGTTCTTTACCGAAAATTTCTTCTACTTTTTGTTGTACAAGTGGGATCCGGGTAGATCCACCAACGAGGATGATTTCGTCGATGTCGCTGGCAAATATTTTACTGTCTTTCAGTGCTTTGCGGCATGGTTCTGCGGTTTGTTCCACTAAGTCAGCGATGAGATCTTCAAATTTTGAACGTGACAATTTGGTCTCAAAGTTTTTTGGTCCGTCTTTATCAACTGTGAGGTAGGGGAGGCTGATAGTGGTTTCGTGGAGGCTGGAGAGTTCGATTTTCGCCTTTTCTGCAGCTTCTTTGATTCTTTGTAGGGCCAGTTTGTCCTTGGAAACGTCGATTCCTTGTTCTTTTTTAAATTCGGAAATAATCCATTCCATCACTTCATGATCGAAATCGTCACCTCCGAGTTGGCTGTTACCGTTAGTGGCTTTGACTTGGAAAACCCCATCACCCATTTCGAGGATGGTGATATCAAAAGTACCACCACCGAGATCGTAGACGGCGATGTTTTTGTCGCCACCTTTTTTGTTGATACCGTAAGCGAGGGCGGCGGCGGTTGGTTCGTTGATGATTCTTTTTACTTCCAGTCCGGCGATTGCTCCGGCGTCTTTAGTGGCTTGTCTTTGCGAATCGTTGAAGTAAGCAGGAACTGTGATTACCGCTTCTTTTACTTCTTCGCCGAGGTATTTTTCGGCATCGGCTTTTAGTTTTTGGAGGACCATGGCGGAGATTTCAGCCGGTCTTTTTTGTTCGTCAGCGAGGACGATTTCTACTTCGTCGTTTTTGCCTTTTACACATTTGTAAGGCATGCGTTTGATGTCTTTTTCTGATTCTTTATAAGTATGTCCGATGAAACGTTTAGCGGAAAAAATAGTGTTTTCCGGATTGGTTGTTGCTTGGTTTTTGGCGGCGACACCGACGCGGCGTTCACCGTCTTTTACGGCGACAACAGAGGGAGTAGTGCGTGCACCCTCGGCATTGGGGATGACGATTGGTTCGCCCCCTTCCATAACGGAGACACAGGAATTAGTGGTCCCGAGATCGATTCCAATAATTTTTGACATAATTCTAAAGGTTAGTTTCTCAATTGTGATTTTAGCACTCTCTATTTTAGAGTGCTAATTTTGGTAGGTCAAGTGTTTTTTGTTTTTGGTGAGCTGTTATTGGCCGTTTCCTACTGAGACTTTGGCGTGACGGACAACTTTTTCTCCCAATCTGTAGCCTTTTTCCAAAACTTCGACCACCATATTATTTTTTCCAGGGGCTTCTAGGAGGGCTTCGTGGAGATCAGGGTTAAATTCTTGATCTTGGGCTTCGATTTCTTTGAGGCCGGCTTGAGTAAGGCTGTTTCTAAATTGATTGATGGTCATGGTGATTCCTTCACACCACTCTTTGGCTTCTGTGGGTTGGTGCTTCAGTGCTTTTTCGAAGCTGTCGAGGACGGGGAGGAGGGATTTGATTAAACTGATGTTGGCCATGAGGTAGACGCTTTTGCTTTCTTCTTGTTGGCGGCGTTTGAGGTTTTGGAGGTCGGCCATGGTGCGTTTGGCCAGTTCGGTCATTTTTTCTAATTCGTTTTGTAGTGTTTCCATTTCATCCATTTCTTTTTCTTGGTGGGCTTTTTCAGCGTTAGCTTCGGCTTGAGCTGCCTTTACTTTTTCTGCTAATTCGTCGCTGTTTTGATTGTTTTGTCGATCTTTGCTCATGAGTTTGAGTTTACTTTTCTAAGAGTTTTTTGATTTCTTCAACGATAACGATGTTAAATGGGTAGTTCATGCGTTTTGGTCCCAGTACTCCGATAAATCCTTCGTGCCCCTCGGTTTTGTACTTGGTGACGATGATGCTGCAGCTCTGGATTTGTTCGATGATGTTTTCTTCGCCGATGAAAGTTTTGACGGAATGGTCGATGTCGAGATTGGTGATGGTTTGTACGAAGTTGTCGCTTTGTTCAAGCACTTCGATTACTTCACTGGCACGGACGCTATCGTGGGAAAATTCCGGTTGTTTGAGGACGTTGGACATGCCGAGAAAGAAAGTGCGGGGGTTGTCCGGTACAGTGGCAAAGCTGACCATTTTTGTGGATTTGGAAATGAGGTTTACGGCGTCGTAGAGTTTTTCTCGTACTTTTTCGATTTTGTATTCTTCTTTTACTGCTGCTAATTGTGCCAGGGCAGTTTTGCGGGCGCTCTCAAAGTCGGCCATTTCGTCTACGTAGAGGCGGTAGCCTTTGTCGGTGGGGATGCGGCCGGCGGAAGTGTGTGGTTGAGAAAGATAGCCGCTTTTTTCCAGGGCCATCATGTCGTTGCGGATGGTAGCGGGAGAGACTTTAAACTGATAACTGACCAGAATAGTTTTGGACCCCACTGGTTCTGCGGTTTCGACGAAATGTTTTACTATCGCTTGTAAAACGCGTTTTCTGCGGTTTTCGGACATGGTGAAATTAACTTACTTAGCACTGTGGATTATATAGTGCTAATCGGGGGAAGGCAAGGGGTGGTTGTTTTGTAACCCGTTTGCTCGGGTTACGAAAATACTTTTAAAGTGTGTGTGGGTTTTAAGCGCTTGATAAGATGTTAAAAAATATGTAAATTAAGCGACTATCTAACTAAAAAAATTATGCCAAAACGTCCAAGCGAAGACTATAAAAGATTGGTAGAACTATCAAGAATAGGCGAGGGTGATGCCGCCAAAGAGCTGTTACGTGAAGCCTCATACAGAGAAGATCTCCCTAACATCTTACTCGCAGCAACCAACCTCGACTGGACCGAACTACACGAAAGAGCCTCAATAAACGTCCCCGATCGAATCCGTTTCAACACCGCCATCGAAATCCTCACCAGCCAAAACGCCGATAACGTCGAGTGTTTACGTGTCGCC
>CAYMGN010000014.1:18547-19849 GCA_964389995.1 uncultured Candidatus Peribacteria bacterium
TTTACCGGAAGGGCTGGTGCCGCCTGAGTGCCTTGATTGCCTACGAAAAATCGAGACTAGGTTTTTTGATGTTAAAAATGGGGGATTTGTGGAGATAGAAGAGGGTGTTCATGCTGATGAATTTTCAGAAACTTTAAATGCCAACAGGCAAGGCAATCAACAGTTAGACGAAGAAATGCTAAGCAGCCAAGGATCCACTTGGGGAAAATTGAGATGGCCTGCACTGTTACAAAAACTCTTAGAGAAATGTGAATTTGAAGTTGGTGAAGGCCAAAAAGAAATCGGTTGTTTGCTTCAACACGCTGCAAAGATGGTTTGGGGAGCTGATGCTGTTGGTTACTACGATATGCGTGAAGACAAGGAAGGAGAAATAATTGCTGCAAACAATTTTGAGTTTATGTTCATCGATGGAGCAGCATCTGTGGGAGAAAATGGTGAAATGATGAGAGAAATTACTATTTTCTACGAAATGCCTGATGAAAGTATCGGAGAACTACGGCCAGATATGTCTCAAGCAGAAATGATTGCTTTCATGGGAAGACCTCAATCAAACGGCGATACTTGGAGCAGGCAGGATTTAATACAAGAAATTAGCAGAAGAGAAGGGTGGCAATTTTGTAATTACTGGGGCATCAGAAAGAGTATCAAGCCGCCTTACCAATTGCCGAGAGACAAAGTTGAAAACTATGGCAGAGCGGGAATGACTGAAGATGTAGGAGCCGTTGAAGCAGTGTATGATGGAACACATTTTATTCGTGGGATAGATAGAAACGAATGGCTTGATGCCATACTTGAATGTGGAGATGTGCCAAGAGATGCGATTGTGCGTATCGTGAACTTCTATCCTGGCTTTGGCGGCTATGGCGACGCTGGCGTGTACGATGTCGATGCTGACTCTTGTCTCCGTGACCGCGGGGCGGTTCGCGTGCTAAGGGGCTAAGGCTCTTGAACTTTGGGCTTTAACTTCTTTTTGTTTTTTATTTTAAGAATCTATACTGAGTGTTTGGCGCAAAATGACCAGTCTTTAGAGCTGCGTCAAATTGACCCTCTTGCAAAAATATGGCTATGCTTTTTAATTTGAGTTTGTTGGCTTGCAAAACGATTTTACTACAAATGTCTCGATCAGTAAGACCTCCTACATTTTTTCACCCACAAGCTTAACCAAGTCGACGATGCGGCTGGAGTAGCCCCATTCGTTGTCGTACCAGGAGATTACTTTGACGAGGTTGCCGTCCATTACTTCGGTGGAGAGGCCGTCGACGATGGAGGAGTGGGGGTTGCCTTTGTAGTCTACTGAGACGA
>CAYMGN010000015.1:0-3729 GCA_964389995.1 uncultured Candidatus Peribacteria bacterium
TTGTCGAAGTCGAGGGCTTGCTCGGCTGCGCCTTTAAGTTTTTGGGCGTGTTCGTTGTCGTCCTTCATTTCAAAGCCTTTGCGGTAATTTGTAGCGCTGGCGGTGGCGACGACGCGGTCGACTTCTTCGAGGTCGACTTTTTCTGCTCCTTCTTCGGTGGCGGTTAATGCTAATTGGCTTTCGCTAAAGGATGCTTCAGCGATAGTGGCGCCGGTGATTTCGGAGAGGAAGCTGCGGGCTTGTTGTGAGTCTCTTCGTACTTCAGTATCATCTGGGGATTCTTCGACTTCTCCTTCTGGACTTTGATCAGAAGGGGCCGCTGAGGGAGTGCTTCCATTATAAATGAAGCGCTCATTACGAAAAAATGAATGATCGTGGAAAAGTTGGAGGAAAAAGTTTTTCATGTTTTTTGTTTTTTTATTTTCGTTTTATTATAGCATGTTTTTTGGGTGGTTGGCAAGGAGTGGAGTATTGGCTTGAACTATTTTCTTATCATCCATTCCCAGCTGGGTAGAACTGATATTTCGTAGTTTGCTTCTTTGATTTGTTCTTTTTGATTGTATGTTAGGATGGTGCCTTTTTTTAGGTTATAGCGTGAGAGAGCTTCTAATAAGCCTTTTACTTCTCGATTCCTGTTGGTTGGTGTGAGTTTCCAGCAAACTTGATAAGCTTCAGTGATTTTGTCTCTGTCTTGGATTATAAAGTCGCATTCAATTTGTTCTTTATGGAAAAAAACATTTTTTTCGCGCTGTTTTAGTTCAAGAAAAACGAGATTTTCTAGGAGGCGACCTTTGTCTTTGGAAAAGTAAAAGGCAACACTGTTACGCATACCATTATCGATGACGTATATTTTCTTTGAATTAACAAATTGCTTCTTGAGTGAAAAATCATATTTGAAAAGTTCAAAAATTAGATACCCTTCTTGAAGGAAATTGACGTAATTTTTGACTGAAGTGACACTTTTTATGCCTAGTGTCTTTTTTAGTGAATTGAAACTAATTTCTTTTGAAACATTGCTCATTAGGTAGCGCCCCAGCTGTTTAAAAGACTTGATTTCTCTGATTTTGAAACGAGCAATGAGATCTTTGTAAATGACGTCTTCGTAAATTCTCTGTACCGCTTCCATTGACTCTCCTTTGACGATTTCAGGAAATCCGCCTTGATTGAGGTATTTGTCAAATAATGAGAGGATTTTGGCTTTTTTCTTCGTGCTCATCGCAAGAGAGTCGATTTCGTGATATGTGAGGATTTCCTTAAAGGAAAAAGGGTAGAGCTCGGTTTTTAGGTATCGTCCGGTGAGGTGGGTACTGAGTTCGGAGCTGAGGAGGCTAGCGTTTGAACCGGTGATAAAGACTTTATATCCTTCATCATGAATTCTTCTAATAAAACGTTCCCAGCTGGGAATATTTTGGATTTCGTCCAGAAAGAGAGTTTTGGAGTTACTTCCCTTATGGAAGGTAACCATAAGGTTCTGAAAATCTTGAACCTTGAAGTCTAAAAGTCGCTCATCGTCAAAGTTAACGTAGAGAAAGTCGTCATAATTTTCGGCAAATTGTGCGAGTAGAGTTGATTTACCGGCTCTTCTTGGTCCCGTGATGATACTGATTTTTTTAGTTTTTAAATGTTTGTCAAAATCCGCATGACGATGCAATCCTTTTTCTTTTTTTTGGAAGATTCTTTTTTGATCTTTGATGACGAAATCTAAATCCATTTTATACATTAGTAATGTATAAAAATTATAGCTTTTATGCATTACTAATGTCAATACCAGTCCTTAAGCCTGTCGATTAAAAGATTTGTAAAATTCTGTTAAGATGCAAGCGTTGTCATGTTTATAAACCCAGCATTCAAAATGAAAAAAATAGCCTTTTCCTTAGCCTTTTTAGCAGTTTTTGTCAGTAATATCCATTTGGCCCAAGCCCGGTTTTTGCCGGAGCGGATTGAGCTTTTGCAGGGTAATACATTGGAGATTCGGGTGCCGGCTTGGGAGTGGAGTGAGGTGAGGGGGCAGTTTAAGGATGAGAATGTGCCTTTTTATCAGGCGAGGCTCGAGCCTCGGTTTGATGAGCCGATTACGCGGGCGGAGTTTTTGCGCTTGTTGATCAACAACCATGATTTTGGGGAAGTGAATTTTGCTAATTACCAGGAGTTTCCTGATGTGAATGGTGAGCATCCTTTCTATATTGAAGTGATGACAGCTAAGGCCAAGGAGATAGTCCATGGTTACGAAAACGGCGAGTTTGGGCCCTATGATTTTCTGACACGAGGACAGATTGCCAAGATTTTGGTGGAAACTTTTGAGCCGGAAGAGCAGTGGACTGAGGAGGATTTAAGGAATGAGGTGAAGAGTTTTAGTGATGTGCCGGAGGATCATGTGTTTAAGCAGTATATCGAAGACGCGGTGCGGGCCGGGTATTTCCAGGGGTATCCCGATGGTTTAATGAGGCCGGATCGGAGGATTAGTTTTGATGAAGCGAAAATCGTGATTGAGAGAGTGACCGGTTTAGGACAACTGGAGACCTTGGGCAAGAGGGATTATTTCCGGGCGTTTGTGGGGGCGCATCGGCTCAATGATCTTGGAGAAAAACAATTGTTGATGACTTATATTAATCAAGACGGTGAGGAGTTGAGCGAGCAATCGGTGGTCGATGTCCTGAAGCGTGAATATCCGGTGCATAGCTTTAGCCTTTCTTCCGATAAAACCGCTCTTTTTGCCGACGATATTCAAGAAAAAACCTGGGCAATGATCGACGCCGCCAAGGCCAATCCGGAAGCAAACCAACTATGGGAAGAGGAATTTATCAAACCGACTGTCGGCGAATTGACTTTGGGGTTTGGAGATCTCCTCTACATCAATGGCAGTTATGCCGGTTCGCATTTTGGCTATGACTGGGCTAACCGTTCCAAACCGGCGATCTGGGCATCCAATAGCGGTAAGATTACCTTGAGTGATTGGACTCCGGCCTACGGCAACACTGTAATCATCGACCATGGGCAAAATGTCTTTACGATGTATCTGCATCTGGATAGCTTAGCCGAGATTAGAAAAGCTGGGGACTATGTCAAAAAAGGCGATGTTATTGGGTTCATGGGCGATACCGGGATTGCCACTGGAGTGCACCTCCATTTCAATCACTTTGTGGGAGATATCATAGTCGATTCGCAGGAATGGATGGACGGTAAGTATTAGGCGTTGTTGAGGCCGAGTTCAAATCTTTCGTGGATGAAGTCGATAACCGCTTGAGCATCGAAATCTTCGGGGGTTGCGAGATTGAATTGAACGGTTTTTTCGAGATCTTCGGGGCCGAAATTGGGGGCTTGAGCTTCCGAGCCTTGAGCAAAAGAGTCCGGAGCTTTGACGCTGAGGCTGTAGTCATTGCCATGACCTTGGATGTCGGTAAATTCGAGCTTATAGGTGGTGGTGCCAAGCTCGAGATTGTAGATCCAACTCTCACCGGGGAGGAATTTAGAGGGTGTGAGGCGAGCTTCGGGGCGGAGTTTTTGTATTTCTTGTTCGAGTTTTTGGGTGGTGGCGAGGGCTACTTGTCTCTCGGGAGAGACGCCCATGCGTTTGGCGATTTTTTCGGCGTAGGTGGTTTGGATACCGCCGAGAAACTGGAGATTGTCCTCGGGGATGGTCATCGATTTGAGTCGGAGGTCCGGGAGGGTAAACCGGAGGTCGAGAGTGAGCGCTTCTTCATCAACAAAATCTTGGGGCACGAGGCGGTG
>CAYMGN010000015.1:3739-16705 GCA_964389995.1 uncultured Candidatus Peribacteria bacterium
ATGAAACTGTCGCCGTATTTGTTTTTGGAAATAGTGGAGGAGAGGAGGTGGAGGTCGTAGGCGTCACCGAGGGCGACTTGGATATTGTCGATGTATTGTTGAGTGGCCTCACGGAGTTCTGCCTGGTCGAGGTCCTCGCGGGGGGTGAGGATGGTAGCTTCGGCGCGGTCGTTAAGTTTGAGGCGGATTTTGCCTTTGAGGTCTTCGATTGCTTTGGTGGGGTCGGCGGCGGTGAGCATGCGGTGGACACGATCAAAGGCGTTGATGAGATTGTAGACTTCGCGTTGGAGGGTGCGTGCGTCGCTGTGGCCGGCTTTGATCACTTCTTTGGCGCTTTTGCCGGCGGCAAGGGCTTCGATGGTCTTGCGGTGTTTTTGGTAAAGGGATTTTGTTTGGGAGTCGAACTTGTCTAGTTCGTAGGCCTCAAGCATCAGCGGGAGGGTGGCTGCGAGTGTGCTTTTGTGGATATCAAATTTTTCATTAAAAACCGAGGCCGTGGCTCCGCCTTGGTAGATTAAATCTTCACTGTCTTGAAATTGAGGTTTTTCTTCTTTGTCTAAAGCATTTTCGCCCTTGTACTCTGTAAATTGGTTGGCGGCGATGACTTCCATGGTGAGGTTGCGTCTTTCGTCGTGGGTGGTGGCGTCGAGGGCGGCGTATTCTTGAGCTCCGCGGGGTGCGCTTTCTGAGGCTCGGCTGGGTTTTTCTTTATAGATCAAAAATCTTTCTTGAAACATGGTATTTAGCTAGGGGTATTGGTGCTGGGGCCGCTGGATTGTTGTTCGGGGGCTTCATTTTCGATCTTTTCTTTAATTGGTTCACGCACTACTTCGACGATTTGAGCGACGGGGATTTCTGAGGGATCGCTAGCCTGGAAGGTAAGGACGGTTTCGAATTTCTCGAAGTTGCCGGGGTGGAGGAGACGATTGAGTGTAAAAGGCAGTTCGTCGGTTTTGAGGAGAAATTTGCCGTTGATGAGGAGACCTTGATTGTCCGGTACGGTTTCTAGGTCTTGATCGAGATCATTGATTTTGTTGGGGACGATAAAATTAGTGGCGATGGCGTTGATGGCGGTGGGGCTAAAATTTTCGGTGTGGCGGTTGTTGGTAAAGAGGGCGGGTGGAGTGTCCTTGGCGTAGGGATAGCTGACCATGCTGCCATGAAAAAGTACGGCGTTGGGATCGGTTTTGAAAGTTTCGGCGTCGCAGAGGTTGACGGTGAGGGTGGCGTTCGGGATGTCGAGGGATTTGTGGCTGAGAGTGGCGGTGACTTGGCCGTTTTGGAGTTGGTAATCTACCACTTGGTAGCCGGAGGCTTGGATGCCCTGTACTACTTCGGAGCGGATGGCGTCTTGGCTGGGGTATTCGCGGACTTCTTTTGGTTTTTCTTGGGTTTGTTCGGCAATGGTTTCGCCAAGGGCTGCTCTTTGGGCGCGGGTTTCGGTGATTTCTTCTTCTAACTGTAGCTGTTCAGGAGATATTTCTCCATTTTCCGCTGTTTCTGGCGTTTCTGCGGGCTTTTTTTGGGAAGGATCCGGTCGATCGAGGGGCATGAAATAGGGGTTAGCTCTCTGGATTATAGGCCAAAGTGTTGATTAGATCAAAATTATTTGCTTAGATAGGGACATGAAGAAGCTAAAAATTGTCGTGGGTGAGGACAATCCGATCCTACGAGCAAAATCTCAGGAGATTAAAAATTTCGATCAGGGATTGAAAAAATTTGTGAAAGCGATGAAGGCGGCGATGATCAAAGCGAAGGGCTTGGGGATCGCGGCGCCACAAGTGGGAGAAAACATCCGGGTCTTTTTGACGACGTTGGGTTATGACACTGAGCAGGAGCGCCTGGTGGCGATGGTCAATCCGAAAATTACTTATTTTAGTGAAGAAAAAGTGGTGGCGGAAGAAGGGTGTCTGAGTTTGCCGGGGACTTATGGCAAGGTGGAGCGGTCGCGGGAGATTGAAGTGGAGTTTAGTGATTTGGAAGGGAGTAAGCAGGTTTTGCGTTTGCGGGATCTGGATGCACGGGTAGTTCAGCATGAGCTGGATCATCTGGATGGTGTGCTTTTTATTGATAAGTTGTATGGGGAAGAGATGGTTGGTGATGGAAGGGAGTTGGAGATGGATGAGGGGTAGGAGTTTTTTTTGGAGAATTTAAGTTTTCTTAATGTTTGTTTCGTATAATCCCCTGGGTGGGTGGGGGTTTGGGATGGGTGTTTTTTACTTTTTTCGTAATTTTTTGTAAAGCAAATAAAGAAAATGCACAAACGGCTTAAAACTGTACTCCTTCGCCGGTTGGAAGTGGATTTTTTGGCCGCCGAAACGGGTTTTAAATCTGGTGATGCCGTGCCAGGGGTCTTTGGGGTCTTCGCTGCTAGCTATTCCAAGGAAATCGTAATTCTTGCAGCCCCTTTCCTTAGCGTCGTGGATGGCTTGCCATTGGAGGAGATAGGGGGCCATCATTTTGCGGTAGGAGTTGCTAGAAGCGCCGTAGTAGTAAATGGCGGTGTCTTGAAAGAAAGTGGCGATGAGGCCGGCGATTACTTGGCCGTCGTATTCGGCGAGGTAGAGGGATGCTAGCTGTTTGGCGCCGAGGATTTGGAGCATGTTTTTGTAGTAGCCGCTGGGATGGCCGGAAAAACCGTCGCGGGAAGTAGTCTCCTCGAGGATACGGTAGAAAGCATCGAGATCTTGATTGAAGGACTCGGGTTTTTCGATACCGGATTGGCGGATGGTGACGCCCTTTTTACGGGCTTGTTTGATGTTGTAGCGGCCCTTTTGTTTCATCTGGGCGAGGATTTCTTTTTCCGGAGGTTGGAGGTCGATTTCGAGAGTGCACTGTGGTTGAAATCCGTGGGTGGTGTCGCGGTAATCCTCAGGCTGAAAAAGTGGTTGGTCAGTGGTCAGAGCGGGGTCAATACGGAGAAAAACTGCTTTTTGTTCTTGAGTGAGATTTTTGAGGCCCTTGGTGAGCTTTTGGAGCTGTTTTTGAGCGCGTCCGGGGTTGGAATAGTCTAGGAGGGGGCCTCGGGGGGCGTAGAGCCAGCAGTAGCCTTTAGGGAGCTTCTGGCGCACTATGAGAGTACCGGCGACGATTTTTTCTTTTTCTTGAAGGGTGGCAATCCAATAATGGCCGCGATACGGGATACTAGCTTGAAACTTCCCCCAGGTGGAGAGTTGATGGACATTGCCTTGAGGGTGATTTTGGACAAATTGATCCCAGAGTTTATTTGCTGATTGTGGGAGGAGGGTAAAATTCATGTTTGAGTTTTTGGGTTGGGGCCAGACTAGCGATGAAGGGTCAGCTAGTCTGGCTGCGGAAAGGGATTGGAGGAATTCAATTTCTAACTCCTGCAAAGTGGTTACTCGGATTCTTTATTTTCTGACAATAGTCAATAATTTCAGGATAATCCGGCTCATAGTTTTCGATGATAACCTTATTAGCTCTCATATGGGTGACCACTACTACTATGGCTATGGCTTCTTTATCTGCTTCAGGAGCTTCCACAGTAGTCATAATTTCAAGGTAGCAATTGTAGACCATAATCTTTTTTTGAGCCTTCCATAATGCATTAGAACTAGTGCTCCTTTTGATAATGTCTTTCTGAGTACTAATAATCTGTTGTGCAATATCGATTGCTGTTTCGAGTATTAATCTCTCTACGTTTTCCATCTCTCCCTCTCTGCTAAAGAACGGTTTTGGGGTTTCTGACCTCGGCCAGCCCCCCGGAAACACGACTATATCAAATCACACTGAACTAATTTGTCAATAATGATTCTATTGGCAAACTAGCTCTTTGTTGACTGAACGTACTTCGTCTTGCTGGTAGAAGTATTGGCCTTTGTAATTATAAGTGCAGTCTGCTTGGTCAGACTCTACTTCAGCGTAGAATTCCACGTAGGCTCCGACTCTTGGGCCAAATTCGCTGGCGCAGTGTTCTCCGTAGGCTTTAGTGAGAGCTCCTTCAGCCGTGTCATAGGCAAAGATTTGGCTGCAACCTTGTTCGTAGATTTCAGGGATGAAAATGAAGTGACTGCCGTCGAGGGCGAGGCAGCCTTCACTGTTGGTTCCACCAAGACCTCCTTCGAGGACGTTGCCGTCGAGATTGGAGATGTAGAGACCGTACTTGTCATTGAGGTCATCAAACCAAGGTTGATCGACATAGCCATTGAGGCTATCACAATTATCGTAGGCAAATCCGATTTCGATTGGTGAGATCTCAGTGATGTATTCATCGCTGAGATTGTCGTAAAAAGCCTTGAAGCGGTAGAGCATTTCAGCGACTTCTTGGCGATTCATAGCATTGTTTGGCTGGTACGCTCCCGTGAGACCGGCATGGTTGCGGCCGACTAGATTGCGAGCTAGAGCATAGGAAAAAATCTCGGTGAACCATTGATCTTGAGGGATGACGATATCATCCAGCAGGTAGCTGTTTTCGTCATAGTGAATTGGCTCGTCACCGAGGAATGCATAGTAAGTGATTTTGATAGCTTCGGCGCGGCTGACACATCTTTCAGGGCGGAAATAGCCGTCTTGGTAGCCTTCAATTCCGGCTTCTACTTGGCCGTAACGGACGTAAGGATAGAACCAGTCTGCGTCGTCCACGTCAGGAAAATCAGGAGGGCCGGCGGCGACTGCAAGTCTTTTTTGGGCGGCGATGTAGGCCATCTTGAGCATTTCGGCACGGTTAACGCAGTCTTCCGGGCGGAAGTAGCCGTCGGCGTGGCCGTTGATAACTCCGTTTTCGGCCATCCAGAGGATGGAAGATTGATAGTCAGTGCCAGAGTCCACGTCGGGAAAAGTAGTAGCGGCGAAGGCAGAAGTACTCATTAGGGTAAAAAGAGCGCAGAATGCGAGCGCTTTGGTTAGTTTTGAGTGCATATTTTTTGTTTAGTAATACGGCGGTATTATAGGTGAAGGTTTTGTGGAAGGCAAACGGGGTGCTATAAAAACTAAGTCAACCGAGAGTAAGAATACTTTGCTCTGAGGGACGGGGATTTTTTTCCACCGAAAAAGCCCCCTCTATCGAGTCCATTTTATTTTGCTACGCAAAAACCGAGGTAAAATAGCCTCTCCAAGCCCTCAGTTCAAAGTATTCTTACTCTCGTTTTTTGGTAGTTGCCTAGTTTTTATCTTAAAAAAATATGGGGGCTATTTTTCGTCATCAAATTTCATTGGCCTTTCTTCTGTTACTGCCATATTGCGGCGATTGCCTGAGAGATCGTTAAATTTCATTTCTAGCTGGAATGTGTGGTCGTCAAAAAAGCCATAGGTTTCGTAGTGGGCAATGGCTTTATCGAAAAGTTGGTTGAGCGTGAGGTCTGTATTTGGGTTGTAGAGTGAAAGTAGCATTTGGATATCTCCTTGATCTAGATAGCGCATCGCTAGTTTCAAACGGCGGGCGCTGACGTCGGCGGCTAGTTTGAGGAATTTATCGGCGTCAGTGCAGTCTACTTCAAGGGGAAGATCGCAGAATTGATGACCGTCTACCGGCCCTAGTGATTTAATGTAAAATTGGATTAATCTAGGGTTGCCTACTCCTTCAGCTTGTAGAAAAGCTCTCTGCTCAGGAGTAAAACCGTAGTTGTCTAAGTGATCTTGATTTTCTTGCGCGGGCAGAGCTTTGGGGCCAGAACCCAAAAGTTTCTTGAGGCTTTTGGCAAAGGCTTGTCTGAGACCATCAAAAAGACTTTTTGATTGAGGATCTTCAGGTTTTACATCGATGATCGGCTCTTTGTCAAAAATAGTGATTTCTCTTTGACCGGAGATGATTGTGACTCCACTCAATGCGAGTTTACTTTGGAGGTGACTCCAAAATTCTTTGTCTTCTTTGCTCGCAAAATTATTGGGGTACAATTCTTGAGCGAGTTTTTTGATGAGATCTCGGCCGCCCGGTTGACCTTGAACAAATTTGATGAAGTTGAGGATAAGGTCTTCGGTTTCTTCTTTGGGGAAATTGGCTGCGAGTTGATAGGCTTGGAGTAAAATGAGGAGGTTTTCTTCAGCGTGGGGGATCATGGCTGGAGCAATCTCTGCCAATTGAGCCATTTCGGATAGGTAGTCTTCGAAACGTTGAGGAAAGTTTTGATCATCGCGCACGTAAGAATTGATCAATTCAGCGCAGTAACGGGCTGTGGGGTCCTCAATGCGGCGATCAGGATATCGAAGTGCGATAGAGATTAGGGCCTGAAATTCTTTGTGCTGAAAATATTTGAGAAAACCATGCTTGGTGATGTATTGAACACGATTGAGATCATCATCGGTGTCTTCGGAGGGTTGGATAGCTCCCGGTGATGGTATTGATCCGAGGACTTTTTGGACCGGCTGATTGGTGCTTGCGGCTCTACGGCTGATCTCTTGATGTGACCGATCATCGGGATTGCCAAAGTGACTAGTGATTCTTTCAGCGGCTGGGGCGTTATCTTCGTTTGTGAGGATGGTGCAGATTTGCCAGATTATTCCTTCTTTATCGCTGTCGAGAAGGAAATCAATGCAGTTTTTGAAAAGTTGCTGGCGGGCGTAGAGTGTATGTTGAGCGAGATAGTAGAGAACGAAGGCTACACGGGCAGTCCCCATCAACATCAATTGACTAAAAACTTGCTCATCGGATTGAGGGTTTTCCGGGTGGATGAGATCGATTAATTGACCTTGGGATTGAGGATTGTCGAGGTAATCTTTGATCAGTTGAGTATCGGGACTGAAGTGATGACTAGGGCCGTTTTTAGGATATTTCATAGATTTTGACTTAGACTGGCTTTTCAATATACTTGATTTCTTCCTTTTGTCAAGACGGCTTGACTCCAAAGCACTCAATTAGCTATAATAAATTCGTATCTTCTTATATTCTTATTTGTTTACATTATGACTAAAGTGTTGCAAGCTACATCTAGGGGGCAGGTTACACTTCCAAAAAAATGGAGAGACCAGTTTAATACCAAATACTTTATTTCCAAAGTTGAGGGTAACTCTCTGATAATTACTCCACTACTTGAAGACGACCTAAAAGATACTGTTGAAGAATCTTGGGAGCAATATCAAGAAGGTAAATTTCTTACTGCCGAACAGATGAAGGAAAAATATGGACTTTAAATATGTAGTTACGGAAAAAGCTGAAAAAGATTTTGACACACTAGATAAAAAAAACGGCGGTGACTATTTTAAAGAAATTGGACTTTTTTGTAACTTCTGACGATCCGATGTATTTTGCTAAAAAACTTAAAGGTTTCAAAATAGCAACTTATCGTTTTAGAGTAGGGGTATATAGAGTGATATTTAGGAAAGACCAAAAGACCAAGCGCCTGGTAATCTTGACTGTCCTAAGGGTTGCTCATCGAAGAGAGGTCTATTAAAACTAAAAACCCCTGTGGCGCTGGACCAACAGGGGTTTTTGTTTGTTGTTTTTTTATAAGGCCTACTTCATCTTTTGGCGGATGAAAGCGGGGATGTCTAGTTCGTTATCGGTAGCTTTGATTGGCATATTGGCTGATTCGTAGGCGGCGCGAGGGCGGACTACGTTGCTTTCCGGTGATTTGAAGTCAAAACCGGTGGCCACTACGGTGATTTTGATTTCTCCAGTGTAGGAGTCGTTGATTACTGCACCGAAGATGATATTAGCGTCTGGATCAGCGGCTTCAGTGATGACACGGGCGGCTTCGTCTACTTCGAACATGCTGAGGTCGTTGCCACCAGTAATGTTGAAGAGTACGCCCTTGGCACCATTGATGGACATTTCTAGTAGTGGGCTTTCGATAGCGGCTTTAGCAGCTTCGGCAGCGCGGTTTTCGCCAGTGCCGTAACCGATACCCATAAGGGCGGAGCCGGCGTTTTCCATCACGGTCTTTACATCGGCGAAATCGACGTTGATCATACCGTGGACAGTGATGAGGTCGGCGATCCCTTGGACACCTTGGCGCAATACGTCATCCACCACGGTAAAGGCATCAGTAAGCGGTGTTTTTTTGTCGATGATTGCGAGGATCTTGTCATTAGGGATGGTGATCATGGTATCGACCTTGTTGCGGAGGTTTTCGAGACCTTCTTCCGCTTGGATGTTGCGGCGTTGACCTTCAAAAGTAAAAGGCTTGGTAACAACCGCGACGGTGAGGATACCCATTTCTTTCGCCGCATTGGCGATCACTGGGGCACCACCGGTACCGGTACCACCACCAAGACCACAGGTGATAAAGACCATGTCGCTACCTTCAATCGCTTCTTTGATTTCATCGATGCTTTCCTCTGCGGCTTGCATCCCAATGTCCGGATTACTACCAGCACCGAGGCCACGAGTAGTCGCTTTACCAATATTGATTTTAGTAGCTGCAGCAGAGTGATGGAGAGCTTGAGCATCGGTATTGACTGCAATGAACTCAATCCCTTTGAGGCCGGCCTTGATCATGCGGTTAACGGCATTACCACCGCCACCACCAACACCGATCACCTTGATATTTGCCACAGGGGTGATGTCTGGAGTGACCTCCATAGTTTTAGGTCTGGTTGAATGTTTTGATCCGCCGCCTTGTTTTGACCCCGAAGAAAAGAGATTTTTGAGGTCGAGCATTTTGTCGTCGTTGTGTGTACTCATGATGATTAATCAAGGGAATTAAAGTAGGACGCTTATTATCTACGATAAGTTGACTATTTGTCAATAGCGTTTTATGGGAATAATTTCTTAAAGAATTGTTTGACCCCGACAAGCCCTTTCTTAAGGTTAATACTCTTGAGATTGAGGCCTGCGTGACTGCGCCATTCAAAGCGTGATCCCCAGATGAGGAGGCCGATGGCACTGGCATAGGCCGGGTCATCAATCTTGTCGACTACCCCATCGTAGTTTTGAGGGAAGCCGATTTGGGCTGGGAGATTGAGAGTTTCGCGTGCGAGGTCGATAACGCCAGGCATTTTAGCACCGGCACCGGTAAGTACCACTCCGGCAGGGAGCATACCGTCACGGTTGATACGGGCGAGTTCTTCTTTGACCAGGACAAAGATTTCTTGATATCGCGCTTGGATGATCTCCACAACGTGTTTTTTGGAGACTAAATGCGTATCGATTTTGCTTAGTTGAGAAAGATCAATGGTTTCACGGTCGTTGACGTCTTCCGGGATGGTGCTGCCGTATTCGATCTTGATTTTTTCGGCGGTGTCGATGGAAGTCTTGATACCGATAGCGATATCGTTAGTGACGTTTTCACCTCCTACTGGAATAACCGAAGTATGAAGTGTGGCGCCGTCTTCAAAGACACAGATAGAAGTCCCCCCACAGCCGATATCTACTACCACTACACCCAGTTCTTTTTGGCGTTTGGAAAGTACAGCTTCGGCAGGAGCGAGACAGGTTGGAATAATGTCATCAATGTCCACTCCGGATTGGAGGACACATTTTTCGATATTTTTGATAACCGGTTCAAAGCCAGTGACGATGTGAGCTTCCGCTTCGAGACGGATGCCGGTCATGCCAACCGGATATTTGATACCTTTTTGCTCATCGACAGTAAAACTCTTAGGGATGATGCGGAGGATACGGCGGTTGCTGGGGAGAGTGACTGCTTGAGCGGCTTCGATTACTCGGTCGACGTCGTCTTCGGAAATCTCGTTTTCTTCTTTGGCTACGGCGATCACACCTTTGCTATTTACGGACTCGATGTTATTGCCACCGATACCGAGGAATACATGATTGATCGGTTCTCCGGCCATTCTTTCTGCGTCTTCTAGGGAGTTAGAAATGCTGTGAATTGTTTCTTCTACGTCGATTACTGCGCCTTTGCGTAAACCGGTTGAGGGAGCGACTCCGACACCGATAATATTGGGGATAGGATTGGCGCCGTCTGGCTGGATAGCGACCACAACTCTGATCTTAGAGCTGCCAATATCTATGCTTGCTATGATAGGTGCTTTGGCCATAATCTAATTTAGGTTTAACCGAGTATATATTGTGCTCGGTGATTTTACTTGAAAGTGACTTGACTGACAAGCCTTTTTGTAACTTTTTATACTTTCAGAAAAGGGAGCGTTGATTTTCTTGAGCGAGTTTTTGGCTACAGTATCGGTCAAACGCGTTAAACTTGCTATGAAGGCTCCGGAAGCCGAGCTTGTTAAAAAGTTCGATAATCTTTGTCTTATCATAATGATCTATGCGCGAAGATTCCAGATCTAATTTGCCGGGGGCATCGATGACAATGGTCGCTAATTCCTTACTTTTAAAGGCATTCTCCTTGTCGTTGACCAGTCTTTCTTTTAGCTTGCCAGAAATTTCATCGATGTGCTGATAGATTTTCTCGACGGTTTGATATTTTTGGAGCAGTTTTTGGGCGGTCTTGGCTCCCACTCCTTCTACCCCTTTGATGTTGTCGGAGCTGTCGCCTTGGAGGCCTTTGAGGTCGGGGATTTGCTTGGGAGTGAGGCCGAATTTGTCGATCACGGCTTGGTGATCATAGTCCATGGTTTGGGAGAAACCTTTGACGGGCATGATCACGTGAGTGCGGTCGGTGATGAGCTGGAGAGCGTCTTTGTCGCCGGTGACGATGTAGGTCATGAGGTTGCCGAGTTGCTCTGCTTGGTGGGCGAGAGTGCCGAGGAGGTCGTCGGCTTCAAAACCGGGGGCTTCGAAGTAAGGGATGGAGAGAGTGTCGAGGATTTCTTTGGCGAGGGGGATTTGGATGTAGAGTTCGTCGGGGGCTTTGGTGCGGGTGGCTTTGTATTCTTTATATTCCTTGTGACGAAAGGTGGGGCCTTTGACGTCGAAGGCGACGGCGAGGTAGTGGGGCTTTTCTTTATTGAGGAGATTGAGGAGCATGGAAGTAAAACCAAAAGCGGCGTTTGTGGGCATACCGTCGGGACTTTTGAGGTGGCGGATCGCATAAAAAGCGCGGTGAAAAATAGAATTTCCATCGACGAGAATGAGCTTCTTGAGATTATTCAAAATATATGAGGTGATAATGTTTTTGTTCTACGTCAAGCTCTAGGGACTCGACGTTGAGGTCATTATAGGCTATAATGATGAGATAACAAAATTTACTAGCTGGAAAAAAACAAAAACAAAAGCGATGCATCTACAAACATTTATCAAGCAAAAGAAACTACATAAAAAAGACCTAGCAAAGGAGCTGGAACTCGATCTCAAGCAACCGATGCTGGCGGTAGTAGTAGAAGAAGACCTGAAGCCGAAGCAGGAGGAAACTCTGGCGCAGGTAGTAGAAGGGCTAAAATCGCTCAATGTCGGAGCGGTGATCCTCGGAGACGCTCATCTGGAAGAGCTGGCTGATAAGAATGTGAAATTTAGGGAATACAATCGCAAAAATCGCAAAGAAATCTTGGAAGCAACGGATATTGCCGTGGTGTTTAAGGCCAATGACGTGGAAGAATTATTGTGGCATGGGACAATCCCGGTCAGTAGCGCAAGAGGCGAATTGGCCGATTATGATCCCAATAGTGAGTCTGGCAATGCCTTTATCTACGAAAAGAAAGACCAGTGGAGCATTTTTGCAGCGGTAGTACGCGCAGTGGAGACTTATAAGTTTACCTACGACTGGAAGCATATCATGCGTAATGGCCTGGAGTCAGTCTGTAAGCGCGAAGAGGAAGGTTTGGAGCTCGAGGTGGAGCTTTAAAAGAGTTTTAGAAAAGATGATCCGCGGTGGGGTGCCGTGTTTGGGTGTTTTTTTTGGAATGTAGGGTTTTGGAATGGCGGCAGGTTGGTGGGAGAGGGGACCACGCGTGAGGGGACGCGTGGGTGGGTCTAATCAATATGAGAGCTGTTCGGGCCTGTGCGACCCGTGATTGGTCCTGTTGGAATTGACTCCTCGTTGAACTCCAGCGCCTCCCGCAGGATTCTGGGGGGAGTAAAACCGATCAACTCGGCCCTACTTGTACCAAAAAAGCACTCCACAGAGTCGCCAGAGAGCCCCAGTCTGAGAGCGGTGTCTTGCTCAAAATCACAGCGCAAAGTGCTATCTCGGTGTATCGTTCTGTAAACTCGTACCGAACGAATGGCGCGATTAAGCCGATAGGTAATGATACCTCCAGCCATACCTCCACGCAGTGATTCCTGCGCCTCCATTGCCTTCAAGACATTGACCATCAGATCTGGGCTGCACTGAGCAGCGGCTGATCGATAGCTGCCAAACCTCCTCAACCAACTCGAACGAACAAAAGAAATGAGACGGTTGAAAGTGACGGTTGTAAACCCGTATGGCGAGATGGTGAGATTACGAACTAGGAGCTTTACATTCCCTTCTCCTTGCTCATCAAGTGAGAAGCCAAGACCTCCACCACCTTCGATGTGACACCGAACCTCATTTTTCTCGCTTGTAGCTCTGAATATGATGCCACCAACGATCGGTTGCCTCCTTATTTCCTCATAGGCTTGTCCGTCGGATTGAACACCAGCCAATTGCTCTGAAACATCCAACTTGTAGCTCAAGAAGCAATTGACGAGTGTATGCACTCTTTCCGGACTTTCTTTGATGGATTGAAGCGCCTGAACTATCTCGTTTACAACTGAACTAGTCATCTCTGATTCTCCTTGGTGGTGATGGGACCATTATTGATCCCGTGTTGGTGAGCTTCTTTTTTTTACCAACCTTCCTGTTAATGAACACAGGGGTTGGTATAAAAATATCCGCCCCCCCATTGACGAATGCAATTCTAGGCTAAATATTTATTTTGTCAAATCGGTGGTAGCTAGATCCGCAGTGAATCCGGGCCCTGGCGGGTGAAGTTGTCGAGGAGGTTCCAGACGTGGCCGAGGTCGAGGTGGCCGAAGTTTTCGAAGCTGAGGCTGGGGGCGATGAAGGTGAAGCCCCAGACGAGGATGATCATGACGAGGAGGCCGAGGGCGGCGTACCAGACACCGCGAAAAATCCCGAGGATGTGGTGCCAGAAACCAGGGGAGACGACGAGGGCAATGAGGCCGGTGATGACATACAAAATAGCTACTGCAAGGCAGATCAAAACGGCGTATGCAACTATTTGGTT
>CAYMGN010000015.1:16715-18991 GCA_964389995.1 uncultured Candidatus Peribacteria bacterium
ACCGTGGCCAAAATCGTGACCACCAAGCCAATGATAGCGTAGCGGATGGTGCTCACCGCGGACTTAATCTTATCCTCCTGGCCTCCGGAAAGGATAAAGGAAATACCACCAACAAAGATAAACACCACTGAAAGAAAACCAGCGATGATTATCGTGTAGGCGAGACCTTGATTGATGATTGGTAGGATCTCAAAGTCGGCAGCGTGTTCTACTATAGATTGACTGCCACGTTCTTGCACAAAATCATTTGATGCAGAGGCCATGAGGTTGGGGTTTTAGATTGCAGGTTGCTTAAATCTCGATTTCTTCACCGTCCGGTTCGACGATCTTGAGATTGACACGAGCATTGTTCTTAGAACCGATAATTCTGAGAAGGATGCGGAGTGCTTTTGCAGTTTGTCCGTTCTTACCAATAATTTTTCCCATGTCGTCTTTAGCTACGCGAAGAGTAATGAGAACTCCCATTTCATCGATTGATCTTTCGACAACGACTTCCTCTGGGTTTTCGACAATTTGCTTTACAACGTATTCGACAAAGGACTGATCTACTGGAGCATTTTCGTCTGACATTATGATTGGGTTAAAGGAATAGGTAATAAGGGATAGGGTGGTTTATTCTTCAGGTTTTTCTTCTTCCTTTGGAGCTTCTTCGGTTTTTTCTTCTTTCGGTTCTTCAGCTGGCTTTTCTTCTACTTTTTCTTCCGGTTTAGACTCGGCTGCTGGAGCTTCGTCTTCTTCAGTCGGGTTCTTTTTCTTGCGCTTTTTATCTCTTGGAGCAATGTACTTGTCCATGCCGTCGAGACCTTCTTTTTTGAGCATGACAGCAACAGAATCGGATGGTTGAGCGCCGACAGAAATCCAGTATTTGGCTCGTTCCAAATCGATTTTTACTTCTTTATTTTCGGTTGTTGGCTTGTAGTGACCAATAACTTCAACAAACTTACCTTGGGTAGGAGCGCTGTGCTCTTGGACGATGATACGGAAATGAGGTTGGCTTTTCTTTCCTCCGCGGGAGAGTCTAATCTTTAACAAAGTTTTATTGCTTAACTGATAAATGCGAGTTAATTGTAGGGATTAGAGAAGTAAAGTCAAGCAAAAAGTTGAGTTTTTTTGGGAAAGGGCGCGAAATCACATAGTTGAGTGGGGGATTTCGCGCCGTGATTCCAGTCAGGTTCTGGTTGGCCTGCCCGGCTAGAGGCGGCTGAGCCAGAAAAAGAAACCGGCAAGGAGAGAGCCAAAAAGCATGGAAAGGACGAACGTCATGGGATAGTCGGTGCGGTAAAGCACCCGTGCCTCTTGAGGTGGGGGGAGGTTTTTGGCTTCGAGATCGGCAAGGGCCGCTTCGGTTAGTGGGTTAAGTGATTGACGGGCTAAAGGATCTATCGAGCTGGGGCTTATTTGAGCCAATAGCCTAAAGATCGCCTCATCACGTTCGAGCACCTCCTCAGCTCTTTCATTAATCTCCTTGAGCTCCTCTTTGAGATATTTCAGCATTGTTGCAGCCGCGCGGAGTTGCTCATAAAAAAGGGAGGCCTGCTCGCGGATGTGGGTGTTGGTAGCAAAGTTGTCTTCAATTGTGCTACCTTTGTCCACCACGATCCTGAGCAGGTGCTCCATGTTGCGGATGCGGATGAATTCTCTAAAAAGAAGCTCCTTTAGATCTAGAAAACTATGTGCTTCTCTTTTGAGATCGACACTGACGGTTTGGACCGAGGTTTCAGCCATTAATTCAATTACTTGAGTAACAACTTCTTCAGGCTCCTCCAAACTTTCAATTGCGGACTGGAGATCCGCTAAGCTTTGTCCTTCCCCTAGTACTCCTTCTTTTCGAAGAAGCTCTTCAAGGCTGACTCTGGGAGTTGACTCTTGATGGTTCGGCATTTTTTCTTCCTCCTCTTTCCTTTTGGTTGCTGGTTTTCAAAGACTGGCGGATAAGATTAATGGAGGTGGAGGGCTTTGACAAGTTAAAAATTGCGTAGTTGGGTGCGGAGGTTTTTGATAATTTTTTCACCGAGGCGGGAATTTACTTCGGCGATGATTTTTTCTTTGCGCATGATTACTTCTTGGGACCAGGCGGGGGTTTTGGTGTTGATGACGAGGACGCTTTCTTTATAGAAGGCCGGGGCGATGTAGTTTTTGGCTTCTTCGTGGTCGAAGATTTTGGGGATGGATTCGCGGAAGTGGTGGCAGACGGCTGCGGCTTTCATTTCGGTGTTGATGCCGTAGCGGCCGGCTGCTTTGATGACGAATTTTTGGAAGGGTTCGAACATGGGGTG
>CAYMGN010000015.1:19001-19362 GCA_964389995.1 uncultured Candidatus Peribacteria bacterium
ATGGGGTGAGGTTGAAAGTTTTGGATGTTAGGGAGTAAGACTGGCTTACTCCCCCCCTTGATGGGTGTTTGATGCCGCTGGACGGCTGTTGGTCACTGGGATTTTGTCAGGTGGGCTTCTACAATGGCGCGGACGTTGTCCGTGAAGCTGAGCTTTGCGTATTTGTCGAGGATGCTGCCCGGCCTGATGAAGGCTGGGGGCGTGAATTCGATGGGGAGCTTTTCATCCTGGATGAGTGCTATGACGGCCATAATGCCGTCGAGGATGATACCCTCCAGGATCGGCTCGGCGGTGAACTCATTGATGCGGATGCGTTCTTCACATCCGTAGAACAACGAAACAATCCATCTCTTCGCGGCAA
>CAYMGN010000015.1:19372-19809 GCA_964389995.1 uncultured Candidatus Peribacteria bacterium
CGGATGCGTTCTTCGTCGATCCATTGGGAGATCCGCTCTGGTGAAGCGGCCCAGAGAGCGAGGAGTCCGTAAACCAGCTGCGATGAGTATGAGCGGCCGGAGAGGAGTAATTCTGTGAGTTGTTCTGGTCGGCTTTTCTTTTCTTTCATTTTTCTTTCTACCTGTTTTCTCGGGTGTGTGGGATTTTTTGTTAGCTCTGACAAATTTTTGACGACACCTCCTAGTCGTGGTTCAGTGACTTGTGAATGATCAAAGTGCTCAAAATTTAGCTTAGTTTTGATGGAATTTCAAGATGGCTTGGTAGGTTTCTTGGGCGGTTTTTTGCCAGGTGAATTCCGCGGCCCGTTGTTGGCCCGCTTTGCGCAGGGTATCGCGGGTTTCGAGGGACTGGCCGAGCTCGCTCGCATTCAGCAGTTTCGCCAGCACCTGGTTCGACT
>CAYMGN010000016.1:0-10565 GCA_964389995.1 uncultured Candidatus Peribacteria bacterium
GTTCTTAGTTTAGTGATTTTTAGTGCCTGTGGCGGTGGTGAGGCCTCCCCTACTGGTTATCAGGATGGGGCTGAAAAAGAAGAGATCTCTGGTGTTTTGGAGTTGCAGGAGTCTGGTGATAGTCGACCTGGGACTCATGTGTTAGAGATTTCTGAGGATGAAACGATGCCGCTCAGAAGTATTGCGATCAACCTCTCTGATGTGGATTTTTTAGGAAATAAGGTGAGGATTTCTGGATTTGAAAATGAAGAAGACGGAGTTTTTGAAGTTACAAGTGTTAGTGTGCTCGAAATTATGAATGAAGAAGATGAGGATGATGAAGGGGAAGATGGTGAAATCACTACTTTTAAAAGTTCTTACTTGGGCTTTCAGATAGATTACCTGGACAGTTGGGAGCTTGAAGAGCTCGAAGATACTGCTATTTTTAGCTCAGATGTGGCTTCAGTGGTTGTGACCCAAATACCGTTTTATCCTGAGCAGGAGGGAGATGAAGTTACTCCGCCGCTTTATCAGTTTTTTGAAAGTTATTATCCTGAGGTGGATCAATCAGATCTTGAAGGGATGCGGGAAATTATTGGTCCTGATAATTTAAATGCCTTGAAGCTTTTGGGTGATGATGGTAGCTATGATTATTTCTTGTATCGCAATGGCTTGGTGTACGATGTACTTTTTGCTCCAACTGAGGAGAGTGAGGATCTAGAGCTGATTCTTAAAAAAATGATTAGCTCTTTTAGATTTATTGGATTTAAGGATGAAACCACAGATACCAGAGTGGTAGATGATGAGATTGCCAGCTCAGGCAATATGGCAGTGGTTAGTAGTTTGCCGGATGTAAGTGATGTAAAATTTAGCTATTTTGAGAGTTTACCTTACAACTTTAAAGGCCAATATCCTGCTAGTTGGTACTATAAAGGTTTAAAGAGTTCAGAACAGGGAGTTTTGCGTCATTACGAATTTAGTGATGAAGACTTTGATGATGATGAGGAAGATGCGGAAATCCTTCTTACTGTGGATGTAGTGAGTACTGAGATTCCTGCAGGAGATAAAGTTAGTGCAGGTGATTTTGAAGGTGTGATGGTGATAGAGGGGGCGCAATTAGCAGTATATACTGAAGTAAATGGGCAAAAGTATCGGGTGAAGGGAGAGCGTAACTATGAAGATATTATACTATATATGGCCTCAAGTATAGAATTTGTAGAATCTGAAGACGGTGAGTAGATTTTTATAGCAATTGACAATAATCATTTAGCACTTTAAACTAGAGAGTGCTAAATGATTATACCACAAAATAATGTTTGGACTATCTAAGTAGTTACCTGGAGAAATGAAATTGTGGTAAACTAAGTAGATAAAATAAAAGAAAAAACTATGAAAAACTTTGATCACTTCAACAAATTTACAAAAGAAGCTAAAAAAGCTTTGATCGTTGCTCAAGAAAGAGCAAAGGAAGGTAATCTCAACTATGTAGGGACGGAGCATTTACTTTTAGGTGTGCTTACACAAGAGAATTCGCTTGGTTGTTCGATTTTGCTTAATTTTGGTGTTTCTCTGGATAATGTTGAGTTGGTTTTGAAGACTGTGGGGCGCAATGCGGCTCCTGCAAAGGCTCCTGAAGAAAATGGTGGACTGAGTGGCTTTGCTCGTGAAGTGATAGAAAACTCAGTTAAAATCGCTCATGATTATTCTCATTCTTTTATTGGAACTGAACACTTGCTTTATTCATTAGTGTCTCAACACAATACGGCGGCAACGGTGATATTGGAAAATATGAAGGTCTCCCCTGCTGACATTCGTGATCAAATTATTGAAATTTTTGAACGTGCTAAAGAGCAAGCTGCTAATACGGCCGGGGCGGTAAGTAGTGATGGCGATACCCCGAAAAATGCTCAAATGATGAATCCGATCGAGTTTTTTCTTACTGGACTGCAAGGTGTGATCAACAATCAAGGCAATAAAGATGCTACTGTTGCTTATAAAAAAACTAAAAAGAAAAAGAAGAAGGATGAAAAAACTTCAGCAACTCCGGCTCTGGATTATTTTACTAATGATTTAGTAGAAGAAGCACAGGAAGGCAAGCTTGAACCGGTAATTGGGAGAGCGAAAGAAATCGAAAGGATGGTTAGTATACTTTCCAGAAAAACTAAGAATAATCCTGTTTTGATTGGTGAGTCTGGTGTTGGTAAAACTGCAATAGTTGAAGGTTTAGCGCAAGCTATTGCTAACGATCAAGTGCCAGAAAATATTTCCGATAAAAAAATTCTTTCTTTATCTTTAGCTTCGGTTGTTGCTGGCACTAAGTACCGTGGCGAGTTTGAGGAAAGGATTAAACAGATTATTGATGAGGCGAGTTCTCAAGACAACGTTGTGCTTTTTATTGATGAGCTACATACTGTGATGGGTGCTGGTAGTGCTGAAGGTAGTTTGGATGCGGCGAATATTTTAAAACCGGCTCTTTCTCGCGCTAAGATTCAATTAATTGGTGCTACTACTACTGCTGAATATCGTAAAAATATTGAAAAAGATGCGGCACTTGAACGTAGATTTCAGCCAATTATCGTTGGTGAACCTACTACCGAGCAGACGCTGGAAATCTTACAAGGTGTGAAGCAATCATTTGAAGATCATCATAACCTTTTAATTACCGATGAGGCTCTTGATGCTGCCGTGACTCTTTCTAAGAGATATATCAATGATCGCTTTTTGCCAGATAAGGCTATTGATCTAGTTGATGAAGCCGCGGCAAAAATGAGAATTAAGACACGGGGAAAAAATGATAAGCTTAAAAAATTGCAAAAGAAGCTTTCTAAAATTATTAAAAAGAAGGAGGATTGCGTTTCGAGACAAGATTATGAAAAAGCGGCTCAATTGAGAAATGATGAATTAGCTATTATTAAGGAAATTGAAGAACAAAAATATGTAAAGATCCCAAGGTCACAGCGCAAAAAATTGTATGCTGATCAGATCGCGGATGTGGTTTCTTTGATGACTGGAGTGCCGGTGACAAAGTTGGTTAAAGACGAAATTGATAAGTTACAAAACTTGGAAGAATCACTGAAACAAAAGATTGTTGGTCAGGATGAAGCTATTGAGGCCGTAGCCAAGGCTATCAGGAGAGCTCGTGCTGGATTTGCCGATGAAAAGCGTCCTATTGGTTCATTTGTATTTATGGGGCCTACCGGTGTCGGGAAGACTGAATTAGTTAAAACCATAGCTGAAGAGGTGTTTAATGATCGTAATGCGATGATTAAGATTGATATGAGTGAGTTTATGGAGCGTCATAATGCTTCTAGACTGGTTGGTGCTACTGCTGGTTATGTTGGTTATGAAGACGGTGGTCAGCTCACTGAGTCAGTGCGTCGTAAGCCTTATTCGGTGGTGTTATTTGATGAGATTGAAAAAGCTCATCCGGATGTGTTTAACCTTTTATTGCAAATTCTTGAAGATGGCGAGTTAACTGATGCTCAGGGACGTAAAACTGATTTTAGAAATACTATTGTTATTCTGACCTCTAATATCGGGGCCCGTAAATTGACTGAAAAGGCTGCGCCGATTGGCTTCTCAGTTAGTTCTTCAGAAAAGAAAAAAGCGGAATTGGATTTCAAGCAGCAATCTAAGGAAGTGATGAAGGATCTCAAGGAGCATTTTAGGCCAGAATTTTTGAATCGTTTAGATAATATGATTATCTTTAAGCCTTTGGATAAAAAGTCAATGAATTCAATTGCAAAGCTTCAATTAGATCAATTGGCAAAGCGCATAAAAAATAAAGGTTTGGATCTGGATTTTACTGATGCTGCTTTGAGTTTTATTGCTAAGAAAGGTTATGATCCTCAGTATGGTGCGCGTCCGATGAGAAGAGTGGTACAGAAATTAGTAGAAGATCCTTTAACTCAGGCTTATCTCGACGGTAAATTTACTGATGGTGATCAAGTTAAATTAGTGAAGAAAGGTAATTTTGTCGATTTAGTAAAGGGTTAGTTTAGTAACTTGAATAATAAATTTGACTTTTAGGAAGGGGGTTTATATAATCCCCTTGCTTTAAATATTACTTAACTATGTACATTTCTTATACAAACAGTGAGGTGATGGAGGAACTGCTCAAATCAGCAGAACCTTTAAAATTACCAAAACCTGGCACCCTGGTTGAAGGGAAGGTTATTTCAATTGATAAAAACCGCATTTTAGTAGATCTCAAAGGTTTCGCTACTGGTCTGATTACAGGTCAAGAAGCCAATGATAGCGCTGGCACTATTAAGACATTAGAGCCTAGCGATGAGATTTCTGCGTATGTCTTGGACGAGGAAGATGAATCAGGATTGGTTTCACTTTCGCTTCGTAAGGCTAGCCAAAAGAAGACTTGGCAAAAATTTGTCGATGCTTATGAGGCTGATGAAGTTATTAAGGTCAAAACAAGTGAGGCTAATAAAGGTGGTCTCCTCCTTAATATCGATGGTATCAAGGGTTTTATCCCTGTATCACAACTTGCTCCATTGCACTATCCACGTGTAAATGGTGCCGATAGTAATCAAATTCTTGCCAGACTGCAGAAACTTGTAGGTAAAGAGCTGGAAGTTAAGATTATTAATCTTGATCGTGAAGGTGGTAAGCTTATTCTTTCTGAAAAAGCTGCCGAAAGAGAAAGTAGAGAAAAGGCGTTTAATGATCTCAATGTTGGTGATGTTGTAAATGGTAAAATTAGCGGTATCGTTAATTTTGGTATTTTCGTTACTTTCAATGGTCTTGAAGGCTTAGTTCATATCTCTGAAATCGCTTGGGGTCATGTCAAGGATCCTAATGACTATGGTAAGCTTGGCGACGCAGTTGAAGTCTTAGTTATCGGCAAGGAAAAAGATAAGATTAGTCTTTCAATGAAGCGTTTAGTGCCAGATCCATGGATCGAAGCTGCTAAAAAGTACAAAGAAGGGACTGTGATTGAAGGCGAAGTGAGCCGGGTTACACCATTTGGAGTATTTGTGAAGCTCGATGATGAAATCAATGGCTTGATTCATATCAGTGAGATCGTGCAAAATGAAGGTGATGCATTACCTTCTGGCTACGAAGTAGGTAAAAAAGTTGAAGCTAAGGTGATCAATATTGATCCTGAAGACCACCGTGTGGGGCTTTCAGTAAAAGCATTAGATGAAACTGCCACTGAAGCTAAGGTGGAAGAGAAGAAGGAAGAACCTGAAGAAAAGAGTGAAGAAACTGATAAAGAATAATCTTTAGATTATCTAGAAAAAGACTCTCATCAATAGTATGAGAGTTTTTTTTAGTACTTTAGAAGTTGAAGCTTTGTGTTACTGAGTTATTGTCTTCATTGCTTTCAGGGAGGCTATTTTGCGGATCGATGGTGAAAGTTAATTCTCCTTGATTACCATATTGGTAGATTTGACGTGAGATCGGGTATTTGATCGTAAATTGATCGCCGGGTTCGATTGTGGTGAATTGATCGGTGTTGTTGATCACTTCGGTGTTATCGAGGTAGAGGGTGTAGCTAAAACTTTGAGCGCCACTGACTCTCGCTTCACCGATGTTGCTGATGGTCATTTCTGCCACGATGTCGCCACTGGCATTAGGTGGAAGTGCATTTAATGTTGCCGTAAGGTCAGGGAGGCCCTGAATGCGATTTGTAGCTCCTCCGGTGTTTTGATCATTTTCTTGACCGATATTGCCCTGAAAAAGTTCGTTATTGTTGGTTTGGAGGCTGGCGATACCGATGACGGTACCTACTAGCAAGAGGGTGATAATGGTTTTGCTTGCTTTGTCCATAGGATAAGGTTAGGGGTTAGATTTCTTCTTGAGGTTTTTCGAGGACGAGTGGTTCTACTTCGCCGCCAAAATTGCCATCAGTTATTTTATAAACGTCTTTGTCAATTTTTCTGAATTCGCGGTAAGACTTATTATACATGCTGACACTGCGACCGAGATGGGTGCCGAGTTTTTCCATATATGTTTCGTAGCTGTTGAGATGTTTGTGGAGGTGTCCCACTTTTTTGATAATTTGTTTTACGGATTCTTCCATTTCTAATGCTTTTAGACCTTGGAGTACTGTTTCCAGGTAGGCATAAAATGAGGTGGGGGAAACGATTATTACGTGTTTTTTAAAGGCGTATTCTACTAAATCATTGGCGTTGATATTGAGGGTGCCGACTTTATAAATGAGAAGGTTGTAGTAGACTCCTTCCGCAGGGATGAACATAAAAGCAAAATTGGTTGTATCTTCATTCGGTCTGACGTATTTTGCGGTTTCATCAATTCTTTTTTTGATATCCATTTTAAATTCTTTTTCCAATTTCGTGCGTTGGGCCTTATTTTCTTCCTGCATGATTTTGTTGTAGTTTTCTAGGGAAAATTTAGCATCGATTGGGATGATTTTTTCACGGAAGAAGATGGCCGCATCGACTATTTCATTATTTTGAAACTGATACTGCATTTGATATTGATTTGGTTGAAGGACGTTGCCGAGGAGAGTTTCAAGAAAGTACTCCCCTAGTATCCCCCGTTGTTTGGGGTTTTTGAGGATATTTTCCAGGCTTTGGAGTTTTTCTGAAAAGTTTAATACTTGTTTATTTGTTTCCTTAACTTTTGTCAGTTCATTGGTGATCTCTTTGATCATTTTACTACTGGTTGAAAACTGCTTCTGAAGGGTTTGGGTGGAGTTTTCCATGTTCTTGATCAGCTTTTCGTCGATCTTGTCTAATTTTTCTTGAGTTTCACGTTTTTGTTCATTACTGGTTTCGCGGATTTCTTTTTTTAGTGATTCAATATAATCAAAAAGCAGTTTGTTTTCACCGCGGGCGCTTTGCAGTTCTTTCATTTTGAGGGCGAGAAAGAAGATTCCTGCCAAAGCTGCTAGTCCAATTATTGCCAGTAATATTTCCATAATTTGAATTTAGCATATTTATATATAGAAGTTAACTTTACTTTAAGCACTTTTTTACGTAAACTAGCCTATGATTTCTAAATTTGGGCAAGATATGTCGACAAAGATTTCTGATTTGGCTAAAAAACTAGGTATAAGCTCTAAGGAGTTTAAAGAAAAAGTGAATGAACTGGGGTTTGATGTTTCTACTCGTGCGCGAGTTTTGGATGATGAATTGGCAGAATTGGTGATGGCTGAGTTGGAGGATTCTAATGATGAAGAAAAAGTTGAACCAGACAATCAAGATGTGGCTGAAGTCTATGATGAGCTAATTGCGCAAGAACGTGAAAGGGAGATTATTAAAAGTCAGAGAAAGCAAACTGCTGGTAAAAAGGTTAAAAAGAGAAAGAGTTCAGATCAGGATGATAAGGATTTGAAAAAAGGAGTTGTGGAGATTCCAGATAATATTTCTGTGAAAGAATTTTCGGAAAAAACCGGTGTTACAGTGGCTAAGTTAATCGGTGAATTAATGAAAAACGGAGTTTTGGCTAATATCAATCAGCAGATTGATTTTGATACTGCCCAGGTGATTGCAGAGGATATGGGTATTAAAATTAAAAGGTTAAGATCTGCTGCTGGTGCTGAAGAGTTGTTGGAGGGTGATTTGACTAGGTTATTAGAAGAAGACGATAATTCTGATTTGTCAGAGAGACCACCGGTGGTTTGTGTGATGGGCCACGTTGATCATGGTAAGACGCAGCTGTTGGACACTATCCGAGAGGCAAATGTTGTGGCCGGTGAGTCTGGTGGTATTACGCAGCATATTGGTGCTTATCAGGTTAAGAAGAAAAATAAAAAGATTACTTTTTTGGATACACCCGGTCATGAGGCATTTACAGCTATGCGTGCTCGTGGAGCTAAGGTTACTGATGTGGCGATCTTGGTAGTGGCCGCTGACGAAGGTGTGAAGCCACAAACAATTGAGGCTCTTAATCATGCTAAGGCAGCAGAAGTACCGATTATTGTGGCTATTAATAAGATGGATAAGGAAAATGCCAATCCAGATAAAGTAAAGGCCGAATTGGCAGAGCAAGGATTACAACCCGAAGATTGGGGTGGTAGTACGGTAATGGTGCCGGTTTCTGCTTTGCGCGGTGACGGTATTGACGACCTCTTAGATATGATTCTTTTGACTGCTGAGATGGAGGATCTCAAGGCTAATCCTGATCGTGAAGCTGTGGGGACGGTAATTGAGGCCCACTTGGATAAGAGTTTAGGGCCGGTTGCTACGATTTTGATCAACACAGGGACTTTAAAAATAATGAATAACGTTGTGGTCGGTAGTACTTATGGGCGGATCAAATTGATGCGTGATCATAATGGTAAAAATATTCGTTTAGCTGGTCCTTCTCAACCGGTCTTTGTGGCTGGTTTTGATGAGACCCCAAAGAGTGGTGATATCTTGCATGTGGTCAAGAATGAAAAGGTAGCTCGCGATAAGGCTGAGGAAATTTCTATACTTTCTAAATCTAAGGATGACGCTAAAGGTGCGGGTGTGAATACGTTGATTACTCAGGTGAAAGCTGAGAAGCTATTGCGCTTAATTATTAAGGCAGATACTAAGGGGTCGCTAGAGGCGATCAAGCAGTCACTGGCTAAAATCAAAGATGAAGAAGTGGCGATTAAGATTATTCATTCCGGTTTGGGAGCTGTCACTGAATCAGACGTGATGATGGCTTCTGCGAGTGGAGGGATGATTTTGGCTTTTCATACTGACTACTTCTCCCCTACTGTGGCAAAGATTGCGGATCGTGAAGGGGTGCAGGTGCAAAAGTATTCAGTGATTTATCATTTGTTAGAAGAAGTGAAGAAGGTTTTGAGCGGTTTGATTGAGGCTGAAATAAATGAAGTGGAAATCGGAAAGGCTGAAGTGAAACAGATTTTCCTTACTAAGAAGAAGGAGATGATTGTCGGGTGTAAGGTGCTGAGTGGTAAGCTTGCTAACAAGGCAAAAATTAAGGTTGTGCGTGGTCATAGTGAGACCGGTGAGCCTAATATTGTCGGTCGTGGGATGATTGTCAGTTTGAGAAAGGTGGATAAAGTTGTAGATGAGATTAATGAAGGTAATGATTGCGGGATCAAGTATTCTGGTGATATTTCTCTAGAAGAAGGCGACGAAGTGATCGCTTACGTTGAAGAAGAAACTCGTCGGGAATTAATATAATCGATGCTAAAGAAGATTAAGCTCAAAACGGTGTCTGATGAAACTGGAAATTTGTCTGTTTTGGAATTTGAGGATTATATCGACTGGCCGGTGAAACGGGTTTACTATTTGACGGACGTAAAGTCACCGCGTGGTAAACATACAGTGAAGGGCGAAAAAAAATTTTATATCTGTCAAAAAGGTAAAGTCAATTGTCGGTTTCATGATGGTAAGGGCTGGCAGGAATTTGCTTTGCAGGGGCCTGGTGATGCGATTTTGATGGAGGGAGATTATTTTCGGGAGTTTTATGATTTTAGTGAGGACGCTGTACTTTTGGCGCTTTCTTCTTTAGAATATGATCCGAACTTATACATCTATGATTTTGATGAGTTCTTAGAATTCGTTAATAGCTGATCATGAAAATTTTAATTACAGGAGGTGCTGGGTTTATTGGTAGTAATTATGTGCATTATCGTTTAGAAAATCATCCTACTGATGAGGTGGTGGTTTTGGATAAGCTCACTTATGCCGGTAATCTCGATAATCTGGCCACGGTTTTTGATGATCCGCGATTAAAATTTGTCGAGGGTGACATTGCCGATATGACTTTTGTGAAGGATTTGTTTGAGAGTGAGCGGTTTGATAAGGTGATAAATTTTGCGGCTGAGACGCATGTGGATCGTAGTATTACCACTCCTTCTATTTTTATTGATACTAATATTGTTGGGACACATAATCTTTTGCGTGCGGCGCGTGAAACTGGCGTAGTTCGCTATCATCAGGTGTCAACGGATGAGGTTTATGGTGATTTGGGGACTGATTCTGAGGATTTCTTTTTCGAGGATACTCCCCTAGCGCCTAATTGTCCCTATGCGGCTTCTAAGGCTTCTGCTGACTTGTTGGTAAAGAGTTATTTTGAGACATATCAAATGCATGTCACTACTAGTCGCTGTAGCAATAATTACGGTCCCTATCAGTTTCCGGAAAAGTTGATTCCTTATTTTTTTCGTTTGATTAGTGAAGGAAAGGAGGTGCCGGTTTATGGAGATGGTCAAAATGTGCGTGACTGGCTCTTTGTTTTGGATCATTGTCGGGCTCTGGATCTTATTATCGAAAAAGCCTCCCCGGGTGAGATCTATAATATAGGTGGTAACAATGAAAAAACTAATCTGGAGATCACTAAGTTTTTGTTGGACTTCTTAGGTAAAGACGGGTCATTGATTACTTATGTGGATGATCGTTTGGCCCATGATCGTCGTTATGCGATTGATGCCGGTAAGATTAAGAGAGATTTGGGCTGGGAGCCTTCGGTGGATTTTTCAGAAGGTATTGAAAAGACCTTTAATTGGTATCAGGAGAATCAAGATTGGGTCGAAAAATTGCTTAAAAATCTGGAAGAAAGAGAACATAAAAAAGTTAGTAAAACCCCTTTAAAACCTACTAGAAAATAATATGAGATATTCTAAAATAAAAGTATCCATGCGGCATGATACAAAGGCTGGG
>CAYMGN010000016.1:10575-18360 GCA_964389995.1 uncultured Candidatus Peribacteria bacterium
ACTTGGTAAAACCCGCCATAATCCTCCTTGTGATGCTGATAGTGTCAATGCGGCCTTGTTAACTCAGGCTGGGTTTGTAGAGAAGTTAGCGGCTGGGATTTATACTTTTTTGCCTTTGGGGCAGCGAGTTTTGACTAAGGTCTGTCAGATTGTGCGTGAAGAAATGGAGGCGATTGGTGCTCAAGAGATTTTGATGCCTGCCTTGCATCCGATCAAGATTTGGGAGGATACTGGGCGTGACCGCGTGTTGGATGATGTTTTTTATAAGACAAAAGGGGCTGGGGATAAGGATTTTGTTTTTGGTCCCAGTCATGAAGAAGTGGTGACGCCTTTAGTGGCAAAATATGTACAGTCTTATAAGGATTTGCCGCTTAGTGTTTTTCAATTGCAGACCAAATACCGTAATGAGCCTCGGGCAAAGTCTGGTTTATTGCGTGGGCGTGAGTTTGGTATGAAGGACATGTATAGCTTTCATCGTGATGAAGAGAGCTTGGATCAGTTTTATAATGAGGCCATTAAGGCTTATTTTAATGTCTTTGAACGTTGTGGTGTAAAGGCGCATTTGATTGAGGCTTCTGGTGGCGCTTTTAGTGATCAGTTTTCGCATGAATTTTCTGTAGAGACTCCGGCTGGAGAGGATACAATTTTAATTTCACCAGTTACAGGTAAGGCCCAAAATATGGAGGTGGCTACTGGTAAAGTGGTTAATCCTCATGATCCTGAAGAGAAGGAATTGGAGATGAAGGAGGTTAAAGTAGAGCGAGGTACCTCGATAAAAGCGAATGCAGAGGCTCATGACGTGCCAGAGTCTAAGATCTTGAAGACCGTGATTTATAAGGTGGAAGATAAGTTTATTGGTGTATTGATCAGAGGTGATCTGCAGGTTAATGAATTGAAATTGCAGGGTTATCTCCAAAAAGCTGTACGGACGGCAAGTGATAAAGAACTGGAAGTGTTAGGCCTTGTGAAAGGATTTATTTCTCCAATAAGACTCGAGACTGATTTAGAATTTATTGCTGATCATTCTATTAAGAATATTAAGAATTTTGTTACTGGTGGTAATGTTGAGGGGGTGGATTTGATTAATGTAAATATTGGACGAGATTTTGTGGTTGATCAATTTGTGGATCTGGTGGAGGTTAAGTCTGGCTTTCTTTGTGAGGAATCTGATGAGCCTTTAGAAGAAATTACAGCTGTGGAAGCCGGTAATATTTTTCGTTTGGGGACGAAGTATAGTGATGCGGTTGGGTTTAAGTATACGGATGAAAATGGTGAGCTAAAGCCTGTGATCATGGGATGTTATGGTATTGGTCTTAGTCGTTTGGTGGGGGCTGTTGTTGAGGCTTCTCATGATGAGAATGGGATTATTTGGCCAATAAATGTTGCGCCTTATTTGGTGCACTTGATTACATTGGGTAATGATCCTGATGTGCAGGCTGAGGCGGACAAATTGTATGAAGAGCTTTTGGAAAAGGGGCATGAAGTGCTCTATGATGATAGAGATGAGAGAGCTGGGGTGAAGTTTGCTGATGCTGATTTGATTGGGATTCCGGTGAGATTAGTTGTCAGTAAGCGGACACTAGAAAAAAACAGTGTGGAGTGGAAGAGGCGGTCAGAAAAAGAAGGGCAGATGCTGGAGATAGATCATGTCCTACCAAGATTAAACGCATTACTAGAAAGTTAATATGAAGAAAGTTTTGTTAATTGGCGCTGGAGGGATGCTGGGGCAGGCTTTTATTGAATTTTTTGAGAGGATTGGGGGGTGTGAGGTGACGGAAATGGAAAAATCAGATTTGGATATAACAAACAAGAGCGCAATCGAAAAAGTTTTGAAGGCAGAAGATTATGATTTTGTAGTTAATTGCAGCGCTTATACTAATGTAGATGCTGCCGAAGATGAAAAAGAGAAGTCAGAGGAAGTCAATGCCACAGGAGTGAAGTATTTAGCTGAAGTTGCCAAAGCAAATGGTGCTATAGTGATACATTTTAGCACTGACTATGTTTTTGATGGTAAAAACATGGTTGGTTATCGAGAGGATGATGCGCCGGCACCCTTAAATCAGTATGGAAAAAGTAAACTTGCCGGTGAGAAGTATTTGGCTGAGGTTAATCCAAAGCATTATATTATTCGTACTTCTTGGCTCTATGGCCCCGGAGGTAAAAATTTTGTTGATACCATGTTTAAGCTCGGCCAATCGAAGGATGAGCTTTCGGTTGTCGGTGATCAGTATGGCTCCCCTACTTACACTTATGATTTGGCAGAAGCTGTGATCAAAAATTTCATTGTCGGTAAAGAAGATTTGGATTTTGGGATATATCATCTCACTAATACCGGAAGCGCCAGTTGGTATGAATTTGCAAAGGCGATTTTTGATGAGGCTGGCATTGATGTTTCTATCAAGCGGATTACTTCTGAAGAATTCGTGCAAAAGGCGAAACGGCCATCTTATTCTATGCTGCTTAGTACTAAGCTAAATGCACTTCAACCTTGGCGTAAAGCTTTAAAGTCCTATCTCTTGATTAGGGATTAGACTGCTTGCTTTTTTTGTAAAAATATGATTAAATCTGTATCTAGTAACAATCTCATATGAAAGGTGTTTTATTAGCAGGGGGGACAGGGTCGCGATTGTATCCACTGACTAAGGTAACCAATAAGCACTTGTTGCCGGTCTATCATAAGCCGATGATTTACTTTCCGCTTTATGCCTTTAAAGAGGCTGGGATTACTGATGTTTTCATCGTTTCTGGTCGTGGCCATTGTGGTGATGTTTTAGAATTATTGGGTTCTGGTCAGGAGTTAGGGATGAATCTTGCCTACGAAGTGCAGGAAGAAGCTGGCGGTATTGCTCAGGCATTGGGATTGGCTCGTGATTTTGTTGGTAATGACAAGTTTGTGGTGATTTTGGGTGATAATGTATTTGAAAGCGGGATTAAAAAGGCGGTTAATGACTTTGCTCATCAGCCTAGTGGAGCAAAGATTTTTTTGAAGGAAGTTGATAATCCTTCTTCTTACGGAGTGGCGACGGTTGAGGATGATTTGATTACTGCGATCGTTGAAAAACCCGAAGTGCCTGAATCTAATTTGGCTGTCTTGGGTTGTTATATGTACGACTATCGTGTTTTTGATGTGATTGAGACTTTAAAGCCTTCTGCGCGGAATGAGTTGGAAATTACTGATGTTAATACGCATTATTTAGAAAAAGGCCAGCTTACTTACGAGATTTTGGATGGTTTCTGGGGTGATTGTGGTGAGTCTTTTGAGGGGTTGCATCGTGTGGCTACTTTAGTAAAAAATAGCCGCCTTGCTAAGCTAGATGACTTTTTGCTTCTAAATGAAAGGGAGGCTGCAAGCTTGAATGAGGCTAAGACTTCAGAGGTTGTCGCAGAGTAGGGATAATAGTTTTGAATTATCCTTGGAGATTTTTTGATGGGCTTTTTCTATTTTTTCTTGAAATTCTGCTGAAGAAAAGGACTCGATGACTTTTAAGGCTTTTGCGCTTGTGAAATTTTGATAGTCTACACAATAGTCTTCGAGGTCGTAATTTGTGAGGAAGTCTATGACCTTGGGGGCGTAGCTGATAGCAAGAAAGGGAAGTTTGTATTTGAGGGCGAGGATTATAGAGTGCAACCTCAAGCCGATGAGCAAAGATGCCGTCTGATACTTTTGCTGGATTTCTTGATGGTTGGCCGTCTGATACTGTTTGAGGCCGATGGTATCTTCTTGATTTCGGCTCATGGGTATTTCTAATATTTTTTTGTTTCTGGATTTTTGCAGTTGCACAATTAGCTTTTTTAATTCTTGGTGGAACTGTTTTTTGTGAGGGAGATTTTTTCTCAAGGATATTATTATTTCATTACTTTCATTTTTCTGAAAATTTGGTAATGGATAGAGTGCAAAATCTGGCTGGAGCTTTACTTCTTTGAAACCGATTTCTGCTAGTCTTTGTTTGCTGGCGAGGTCGCGTACGGTGATTAGCTCTGCTTTTTGGAAGATTTTTTTGATAATCAATCGCACAATGGGGTTCTTTAGTGGGCCAATGCTTTGGCCAAGACACCAGAACCTTTTTTTCTTACGGGTCGCTCTGAGGGCTTGTGAGGCCCAGATTATGTTTGCTTTGAACTTTGGGCCGCCAAATAATCCCCCGCCGCCGAGAATGAAGAGGTCTGACTGGGCGAGGGCTTGTTTTGTACTTTGGGCTCTACCTTTGATGAAGCTGCGGATACCGGCTGGAAAGCTCGGGACGCTTTTTACTGAGTGTGCGCTGGTCGTTTGCTCGGGATTGGCACTTAATACCGTTATTTGATCGACTTTTTTGGTTTCGTTGAGGACTTTTATCAGTCCGGCGAGGATGCATTCGTCACCGAGATTTCCTGCGCCGTAATTGCCGGAGATGATTATATTCATACTTTGAAAGAAAAAGATTTACGATGGATGGCGCAGCGTCCGTAGGTTTTGAGATTTTGGCGGTGCTGCCTGGTGCCGTAGCCCATGTGTTGGTCAAAACCATAGTCTGGATACTGGAGGTGGTATTTTTGCATTAGTTGATCGCGTGTGACTTTTGCGAGGATGGAGGCGGCAGCAATGGATCTGATTTTGGAGTCTCCTTTGACAATGGTTTTATGAGGTACAGAATACTTTTGTTTATCAGAACCGTCAAGGAGGGCGTAATCTGCTGGTGGGGTGAGATGGTTGATGCAGCATTGATTGGCAAAGCGGACACTTTCGAGGATGTTGATATCATCGATGGTTTGGGGTGGGACGATGGTGATAGAAAAGGAAAGAGCCCTTTTTACTATCAGCTCAAAAAGCACGAGGCGTTTTTTAGCACTTAGTTTTTTGCTGTCGTTTAATCCCGGAAGTTTTGTGCCTTTTTTGAGAACTACTGCGGCACAAACCACAGGTCCGGCTAGTGGTCCCCTGCCAGCTTCGTCGATACCTGCGATATACTTAAATCCCTCCTTTTTTAATTGGGATTCTAGTGAGATAAATGAGGGAGGCATTGTTTAAGATTCTTTGGTGTCTTCTTTAGGCACTTCTTTGTTTTCGGATTTTTCTTCTTTCACTTCTTTCTCGGCTGATTCTTGTTTTGGTTCTTCTTTTTTCTCTTCAGCTTTTGCTTCTGGAGCCGGAGTTTCGGTATTTTGATCTTCGGATTTTTCCGGTTCTGGTGCCGGTTCAGGCTCTGCTTCCATCCCTTCGTAGCGGAGGGCGTCAGCCTTCATAAATTCATCTTTAAGACGAGCTGATTTACCAGAACGTTTACGCATGTAGTAAAGTTTTGCTCTTCTTACTTTTGATGATTTTTTGACTTCGATTTTTTCAAGAGTAGGTAGGTAGAGTGGGAAGACTTTTTCAACACCGATACCGTCGACAATTTTACGAACAGTAAAGGTCTTATCTGCTCCAAAGCCACTATTAACTTTGATTACTAGTCCTTCAAAAATTTGGATTCTTTCTTTACCACCTTCTTTAATTTTTTGGTGGACGCGTACTGTGTAACCGGCTCTAATTTCCGGTACTTTGCGGTTGAGATTTTTAACGGCGATTTTTTGAACTTCTTGCAGTAAACTCATTTTCTAAAAGTTAATAGCCCTGAAAATATATAGAACTTTTACCTTATTGGCAAGGGATTATCTATATTTTTTTAATGGGGATGTAATTTTTTTGATCGGTGATGATCTGAGTAATAAACTTGTCCTTGCATTCGATGCGGTAGCGGTAGTCTTCTTCGGTGAGGATGCTGAAGCGCACAGGACGTGAACTCTTGATTTGTTCGTTGAGGTACTCGGTGAGCTTTTCGCGGTCGATTTCACCGACGATGAGCATGTCAACTTGGCTCATGGGACTACTGGCAAAAATGCCTGAGAGTACCAGGAGCTTGATGTCCCCCATTGCTTTGAGGTCTTCGGCGATTTTCTTTTCGGAAGACATTACTTTAACAATCATGGAAGTAAGCTCATCCAGTAAGAGAAAATCAGGATTGATGTAATAGAATTTCTTACGCGATTTGGTCTTGGTGCGCAAGAGACCGATTTTTTTGAGATTGTCTAATTCGCGGCGAATAGAATTGATCTGCTCATCAAGTTTACGCGTGAGTTCCCGAATGTAATACTCTTCTTCGGGATTGAGTAAAAAAGTTGTGAGCAGCTTGATGCGCGTGTTAGACGTAAAAAGCCTTTTTAACATGCCCTATTTTTAGTTGTTGCCCTAGTCGCGTACACAATTTGTATACGCACAAAAAGATCTTACTCTTAAAGTATGATTAATGCAAGTTATTTTGTGCTTTTTTTTTGTTCTCTAGAAATCGTCTAGGGGTTCGTCACTTTCGCTGTTCATGGCGCGGGTGATAAAGGCGTGATACATGGCTCCGGTGAGGATACCAAGCGCGGCCAAAGTGAGGGTGATAATGGTAGGATTGGATTTAATGGGGAAAAAGAAGAAGTAAAGATTGGAACATTGGGCGGCTACATTACCAAAGGCAAGGATGAGGATTAGTACCGACAAGATGACGGAACCAATGAGGTAAAAAATTTTCATAGGTGGGAGGTTAAGTGATTTTTAGTCTCGGTTAGCCGAGGACTTGATCAAATAATTTTCTAATTGTGATGCGGCTGGTGATTTGCATCTTGAGATCTCCTTTTTGGAAATCATTGTCGATTTTGGCGTGCTCTGTTTCCGGATAGTAGGATTTGACTTTTTCCAGTTCTTTTTTGATTTCTTCGTCGTCTACTTTGATGTCCTCTGCTTTGATCAACTCTTGGAGTGCCAGTCTGGTCTTTAGGCGTTTTTCCGCTTCTGGTTCATATTTCTTTTTGATGCTGTCGAGATCGGTTTTGGCTTGCTTGAGGAAGGTTTCAAAGTCTGCTCCCTTTTGACTGATGTTGTCTTGGAGTTCTTGGAGCATTAGTTCAACTTCTTTTTCGATGAGGATGGGAGAGAGCTCCATCTTTGCTTTTTTGAGGAGTGCTTCTACATAGTCGTTTTCTAGTTTTTGCTTTACTTCTTGTTCTTTGCGGGCGGTGATGTTTTCTTTGATGTCCTTTTTTAGTTCCTCGAGGGTGAGATCTCGGCCGGTCACTTTTTTGATTAGTTCTGGAGTTAATTCTGGTTCTAGCGGTTCAAAAACTTTATGGAGTTTTACTTTAAATTTCATTTTTTTGCCTTGGAAGTCTTCTTGTCCGTAATCTTTGGGAAACTTGATGTTGAATTCTTTTTCTTCGCCGGGCTTGAGGCCGATGAGTTCTTCTTCAAAACCGGGGATGAGGCTGCCCTCCCCTATTACTACCGGGTGGTTTTGGCTCTTGGTGTTGGGGACGGATTTACCTTCTTTATCGAAGCCTTCGAAGTCGATTTCTACTTTATTGCCTTTTTTGGCGGCGCGATCGGCTTCGTTGTAGGTGGTTTGGTGTTTTTTGAGATCATTTAGTACTTCCTCAATTTCTTTGTCTTCTACTTTTACTTCTTCTTTTTTTACTTTGATTGATTTGTGATCTTTGAGGGTGACCTCGGGGATTACTGGGATGATGGCGGTATAGCTGAAGGGGTCTTGCTCATCGACAGTGACTTTTGGGGCGGTGACGGCTTGGATTTTTTCTTTAACTACAATGTCGGCATAGCTTTTTTTGATGGCAAATTCTTGGGTGACGGCCTTGATATATTTGGCGTCGACATACTGCTCGAGGATGTGCCTGGGGACTTTGCCGGGACGGAAGCCTTTGACTTTGATATCGGCGGAGATTTCTTCTGTGGCTTTCTTTTCAGCTTTTTTCATGATTTTATCGCTG
>CAYMGN010000016.1:18370-18747 GCA_964389995.1 uncultured Candidatus Peribacteria bacterium
GTGACTTTTAGCTCTACCTCGGACTTGGGTAGTTCTTTAATTTTGTATTCCATCAAAAATATATTTAGAATTGCTGCAAGTAAGTTAGCAGTGAAGTGGCTTTTTGGCAATTAAAACAGGGCTTGAGCGTTGACTTTACTTTATTTAAATTGTATAATAGGATGATAGCTCTAAATAACTAAAAAATGGTTAATAGAAGTGACAATTTAGGTCAAGGGCCGGAGGGGGCTTATTTGGATGCGGTGGAGGAGCTTTTTTATGTGAATCGGGATAAGAATATTGAGGAGAAATTGGCTATTGCGGAGAGTTTGGATTTACCGGCAAGGTTGCCGGATTGCAGAGAAATCGCGAATTCCGACCCCCGCACCTCCAGAAAC
>CAYMGN010000016.1:18757-19531 GCA_964389995.1 uncultured Candidatus Peribacteria bacterium
GATACGCGTTATAAATTGACTGAGGAGCTTTCGGATTTGAAACTGAAATTAAAAATTCCTGATTTTTTAGGTAAAGATTTTAGGGATTATGCTTTAAAAAAGGAGCGAGAATTAAGAAGGGGTTGGGGGTACGCTAAGGCCGGCATTCCATTTAGTAAAAGCATGGGGACTGCTTCCAGTGGTCGTATAAACGATAAGTTTGAAGAAGCGGTTGAGCGAGAACAAACTTTAAAGGGTTTGGATGAGCGCGCGGCCCATAAAGAAGTTTTTTATCGGTTGCTCGCTCCGGCAATCATGGCCGATACTTCTGAATTGAAAAAGTCTGAAGCTCTAGTGGCTACGCTATCGAATGAGCTTGGGCGTGAGATTAATGATGATGATCCGGCTTTGAATCATGCTTTAAAATTAGTAGCCAACAGAATTGGGACAGTTGAATTCCGTGAGGAATTGAAGGGAACATGTGGTGATCCGAGTAGAAGAAAATTGATATTGACGGAGGCAAAGAAGAAGGCTGAGGATGAAGGGGTGGACAAATTGCTGGCGCTCTGTGGCGAATTTGAAAATGATCCAGATTTTAAAAACTACTATGATCTTAAAAAACGTTTTAATGCTTTGTACGAAGAAGTGAAGCCCTTTTTAACTAAGTTGGCTGAAGTAAGTGAAACTTTAGGATACCTAGAGGATAGTAGCAGTTTCAATCAACCATATAAAAACGCAATAGACAAGTTGAAAAAAATTACCGGTGGTTTTGTAAATCAAAAGGATTTTGGTGCG
>CAYMGN010000017.1:0-18660 GCA_964389995.1 uncultured Candidatus Peribacteria bacterium
TCATCGCCCAATCTCTAGACAATACCGGCGAGCTAGTCCTCAACGACCTCTCCCGCCCACGCTCCCAAAGACTACAAAAAAATTTCCAAGACTACGCCCCAGACTGCACACCACTTTTTCGCACCGGCAACGCCGCCACCCTCTTTAAAATCTACCCTAACTATTTCAACCGCATCCTCATCGACGCCCCCTGCTCCTCAGAAAAACACGTCTACAACTCCCCTAAGCACCTCAAGATCTGGTCTCGCAGCCGCATCAAACAAATCACCTACCAACAGCAAAGCCTGCTCAATGGCCTTTTTCTCGCACTCAAACCCGGCGGCCGCCTAGTCTACTCCACCTGCGCCATCAATGAAGAAGAAAACGAAAAAGTAATCGCCAAATTTCAAAAAAAATATTCCGAACAACAACAAATAGTGCCCTATCCGCAATCATTACCCGGCCATCAACCCCACTCCCCCTTTGGCAAAATAGACATTCGCGATCCAAAAAACGTCGACCTTGACCCAATGTTCATCGCAATTATTGAAAAAAAACTGATTTCATGAAAAAATATCAAAGTTAAAATTTCAATCTTCAAAAATGTCCAAAAAAATTCTCACCTCCTTCCTAATCTTCGGAACGCTTTTTTTAAACGCCTGCAATAGCGCCTCACAAACAAATGATCAAGTCACTTTAGAAATAATCTACGGAGCCTGGCCTCCTGACCTCATCTCTTATCTCGCCGAGTCAAAAGGCTACTACGACCAATACGACGTCAATGTCAAACTAATCAAAACAGTCGGCTACGAAGACATGAGAGTAGCCCGCCAACAAGGATCCAATCCTAAAATCTGGGGCTACACCACCTTTGATTTCTTAAAGGAATACTTCGACCCCGCAATTGAAAAACCACAAATCATCATGGTCCAAGGACGCTCTGCCGGAGCCGACGCCATCGTCAGCAATAATCCAGAAATCAACACCCCCAGCGACCTCGCGAACAAAAAAATTGCTCTTGAACCGGACACCATCAACGAACTCTTTCTCTACCTCGTACTCGAAAGCGCTGACCTCAAATTAGATCAGTTAGAAATAGTCTCTATGCCAACAGAAGACACACCTGCCTCTCTAATAGACCAAACCATCGATGCTGCCGTAATCTTTGAACCATTCCTTACCGAAGCGAAACAAAACGGAGCAAGGGTAATTATCGACTCCAATCGCGAACGCAACAGCATCATTGACGGCTACATTACTTTTGCCAAAGATGTCGAAAAATATCCCGAGACCTATCAACGCTTCATGCAAGCCAATCTCAAGGCCGTAGAATTTTTTGAAGAAAACCCCGAAGAAGCCTTAGCCATTATGACCGACCCTTTCGATCTCTCCATCCAAGAACTAAAAGAAGCCTTCAAAGGGATCGAACTCATCGATCTTGAAGACAATCGCATCCTTATCGAAGACACTTCCGGACCGGACTCCATCTACTCCAACTTTCGCAATATCAGCCGCTACCTCGAAGAAGAATTAAACATCCCCATCGACCAAGAAGTTTTTACAGAAATGGTCAATCCTGACCTCCTCCCTCAGGAATTATAACGTCAAAGCCCTCACCGCCAGCTGAGTTTTTGAGTAACTTAAAATCTGCATAGCGCAACCAATTAGGCACTACCTTCACTACAGCCAACTCTTCGCCCCGAAGCTTTAGTGGCGGAGCCGGAGCCCAATAATTAGCATCTTCTTCCACCTTTTCCAAAAAATCTTCCAACCAAAGAGCACCATCTTTATCAGACAAAATCTCTGCCTCCCCCTTGGCCTGCACTTCTCGCCACTGATCATTATTGCTTACTGTCAGTGCCACCAGACTATTACGTTGAATGTTTTTATACTTCTCAGTATTCGCCTTCATTACGAAATAAAAACTAAGCTCATCATCTAACTGATAAGCCATTGTTGCTGCGTGAGGACCGGCATTACCACAACTGACCAAGGTCGCAAACTACTCATTCTTTAAAAACAACTGCGCCTTTTCAAATATTTTTTCCTTCATAAATCCAAAATATCACAAGCTTCCCCTCTCAAACAACTAGCAATTCAGACATAGTCTCCTCTGCCTTCATCGTAATCGCCCTTTTCTTTGCCGAATCGAATTTTTCATATAATGAGCAAATCATCCGCCAACGATGATTCTTTTTTAGCTCTTTTATATTCTTGGCGATAAAATGCCAATAAAGTGCATCCCACTTTTCCGACCATTCACCTTTTTGATAGTCACTCATTTTGCGTATGTAGTTCGACCCGGAAAAATAAGGCTTCGTGGTAATCAAGCCCCCACAGCTATTTTGGCTCATGGCATAGACATTGGGCACCATCACCCAATCATAACTATCCACAAACATCTCCATAAACCAACGATAAATTTCCCGAGGATCAATTTCCAAGAGAAAGAACAAGCCGCCCAGAACCATCAAGCGCTCAATATGATGACAATAACCGGTGCGCAAAATCCTCTTAATCACATTGTCAATCGGCTCAATCCCCGTCTCTCCACTATAAAAACTAGCTGGCATTTGATTGTGATGCTGCCAGTAATTGCCATTGCGCATCTCCACGCCCAACTGATCATAAGCCCCCCTCATAAACTCCCTCCAACCAATAATCTGCCTTACAAATCCCTCCAAAGAATTAATCGCAACCTCATGCTTTTCTGCAAATTTTAAGGTTCTATCAATAACCTCTTGCGGCGTCAACAAACCGATGTTCAGAGCAGGAGTGAGCACACTATGAAACAACCAATTCTCATCCTCCACAATCGCATCCTCATAGGGACCAAATTGCGCAAAGCGTTCTTTTAAGAATTTTTCTAACCACTGCTCCGCCTCTGCAAAATCCACTGGATAGAATAAGCCCTCTTCTACTCCTAGATAAGAAAATTTATCCTTTACATAATTCGCAGCCTCTTTGATCAATTTTTTTGATCTACCAAGGGGCACCAAAGGCAAACTTTCTTTAATTTTCTGAGGCATTTTCTTACGATTTTCGCTGTCATAGGACCATTGACCACCAGCAGGCTTACCATCTTTATCGATTAATATCTTTAATTCCTGTCTCTGCTTTTGATAGAAATTATGCATAAAAAATTTATTCTCTCCACCGAGGATCTTACGATTACGCTGATTAGTATTGATAAAACAGGGAGTCTCCAAAACCACTAAGTCCACACCAATCCTTTTTGACTGAGCTTTTAAACGCCTCTGCAAAACAAAATCTACCGAATCCGCCACAAACACTTTATTTACTTTCATCCTAGCTATTATTGAAAAAAGCTTTTTCAAGAGCTGCTGCTCACATTCCCAATAATCCACCTCCACCCCCTCACCCAACAAATAATCTCGATAACTCTGCATACTCGCTCGATGCAAAAGCAATTTTTGCCAATGCATTTTCATCGGATACTGATGATCAACACCAAAAAACAAGGGATGCTCCAATAAAAAAACCTGCCGCCCTTTTTTGACAGCAGGATTTTTTTTGAACAATTGATGCGGAAAAATGAGGGTTATTTCCATATTTATTCTGAAGATTCTAAGGTTACATTTAAGAGCAATTCTTCCTCCCCATCACGCAAAACTTTTAATTCTACCTGATCACCGATGGATTTCGCCGCTACTATTTTTGCAAGAGAAACCCCTTCTTTTAAGGGCTCTCCATCAATTTCCAGGATAATATCATTCTCGACAATCCCCGCCTTATCCGCTGGAGAACCGGGAATCACGGCCAAATCTTCCACCGCTGCACCTCTCAAAACTATCACACCGTGATCAACCGGTAAATCATTTCTTTCCTGCATTTCTGCCGTAATCTGCACATAGCGTATCCCGAGAAAAGGCCTCACAATCTTCCCATTGTCCTTCACTGACTGCACCAAGGGCTCCACCGCACTGGAAGGGATCGAAAAGCCAATATTTTCCGCCGATGCCACCGCTACATTTACCGCCAGTACATCGCCATTGAGATCCAAAAGCGGCCCCCCAGAATTACCGGGATTAATCGCCGCATCAGTTTGGATCAAGTTTTCGATGTACTCAGTCTTGCCATAAAAGCGATCACCGGCCGTGATATTACGCGACAAACCGGAAACGACACCGACAGAAACAGAATTGTTAAACTCCAGTAGTGGATTACCAATCGCGATCACAGTCTGCCCCGGCCGCGCCTCAGCCGAATCCGCAAAGTTCAAATATGAAAAATCCTCACCCTCAATCTTTAAAATCGCAATATCATTGAGAGTATCTCGATCAACCACCGTCGCTTCATACTCAGTACCATCACTGGTAAAGACTACGTAATCAACCTCTTCTTCATCCACCACATGTCTATTAGTGACAATATAACCATCCTCAGAAACCAAAAATCCTGATCCCCCACCAATTTCCTGGCGCTCAGTCTCTCCACTATCACGATAACGAGGCACACGAAAACCAGGACCATAAAAAAATCGCTCAAAAGGATCACTAGAATCCTCATAATAGCGCTCCAAAACCGGCACATCCTTAGTAATCAAAATCGAAACCACCGCCGGCGAAGCTTTTTCTACCGCATCAACAACTAGATCTTGCTCGGAAACAAAATCTCGCTCAGACAAAAATTCTTGCAAATCATTATTCGTCTGCACCTCCTCACCGCCAGTTTCAAAGGCAAAGCCACTATAAGTCAAAAGCACAAAAACCAAAACGGCCGAAACCGCTCCAGAAAGACCAGAAACCAAAATATTTTTTATTTGGATTTTAGTCATAACATTGTGGTTAAAAAATATTTCTTCCACTATTTTTAGCAATCAGTATTATAGTCTGCTAGAAAAAGATGTCAAATGATCAAAAAAATGATACAATAGTAGGAAACAAAAAAACAAAAACAAAAAAATGGAAATAAAAACACCAACTATTGATGATGCTCAAGCGATTTCACAATTATTGGAGGAAACCTTTAAAAAAGTTAATATCAAAGACTACCCCCTCACCAAAATCGCCACCTGGATTAAATTTGCCAATCCTGAAGAAATCAAAAAACGCCTCACCAATCGAGAAATCAGAAATTTCATCGCCGTTAAAAACGATCAAATCGTCGGCTACCTCGCCCTCGCCCCTCAACAAAATCTCCTCCTCTCCCTCTACGTCAAATCAGATCAAATAGGCCAAGGCATCGGCAGCGAACTTCTCTCCCTCGCCGAAGCAATCCTCGAAAACCGCGGCCAAGAAACAATCGAACTCCAAGCAAGCAAAACTGCAGTCAATTTCTATACTCACAAAGGATATAAAAAAGTACGAGCAGAAAAGCTCTCCCTCGATGGTCAAACAATCGCAGTCACCCGCATGACAAAAAAACTCCAACCAAAGGCTAGTCTTTCCGCGCTTTTTTAACCATAAATTTATCGGTCACAAGCGCAAAAATCACCGCCACCGAAATAATCCCAAAATAAACCAACATAATCTCGGTCACAGAAAAATCAAGATTTTTTAAACCGGCAAGAAAAAAGGCGGCATACCAAGAAGTCAAAGAAATCGCCCCCAAGATAAAAGCCAATTTACGCAAAAAAGTAAGATTGGGCTCTTTGTGATGATCATGACTAAAAGAAATCTTTTTCATCCGTGGCAACATAAAAAGATGCAGAGCAACGCCATTGATGAATAAAACAACAAAAACAATCATCTTGGCCACAAAGCGCGCCGAAGCAAAATACTGCTGATAATCAGGCAATACCAAGCCCAAACCACTCATAAAAATAATCGCTACCCCCACCCAAATCATCTGGGACAACACCGTAATAATCTTTGCTTCCTTATGACTAATCTTAAAATCATCCATAAACTTCATCAACAAAATATCGGAATAAGTCGCACCACCAAGCCCAAGAGCAAAACCAAAAAGATGCAAAATCACAATATAATCCTGATAACTAATCAAAATCCCCATCAAAGGCACTTCCGTATCCAAAATCAAAATCAAAGGCATCAAAACAGACACCGCTACCAACCCAAATACTAACTTCGGAAAAGGTTTAGAATACTTTAATTCGACCACCAAAGCCCCTAATGAAAAAATCGCACCAAAAACCGTCAAACCCAATAATTCAAAAACCACCACTTCCAAAAAAACCGCCGGAAGCAAAAAAAGCAATAAAGTGGAAATCGCAGCCAAAGCAAAATAAACCATCCCAAAATGCACAAGCGAAACGCCAAAAAGCTTGATATTAGAATAGTGCTTATCACAGCGCACACGATGAGAAATCACTATGCCCAAGAGCGCGAATAAGAAGAGTAAAATATAACCAACATCAAACATGAGGGAAATTAATCTAGACTCATTATAATAGCTAAATCAATCCAAACCAAAATAAAAGCGCAAAAAGCAAGAGACCGATTGAAGTAAATTCTTTCAAATAAGGCAGTTTTTCTAACCATTCCGCAAAAAAGACCATGATCGTTAATTGAATAAACGAGGAAGAATAAATCCCCAAAATGGCCATCGCAGAATGAATACGATCGCCAGCAAACAAAGGAATAAACACAACCGTATCATCCAAGAGTGTCAGCAGCGAAATCACCAAACCCCAAAAAACTAAAAGTAAAAAATTCTTTAAACTGATGCCATCCTCGACCTTAATTTTTTTCTTCTTCACCACCTTTAGAGGCTTTTGAAACTTAATACCCCAAAACCAATCAAAATAAACCGACATCGCCAATAAAACAAAAAGCGCCACAACAATATAACGAAAACCGGGCAACTCTGAGAGAAAACTCGAAAAGAAAATCGCAATAAAAATCGCCACCGTAATCGCCAACATGTTACCGACCGCAAAAGCAATCTTACCGGAGCGATTTTTTGTAATCGCCAGCAAAACCGGGATCCGCGTCACCGTATCATCAATACTGGCAACCACCTTAACCGTAAAACCAAGTATAAAATATTTAAGATTCATAATTTTTGTTAATCAACTATCACCGGATCAGTATGCTCTTTAATTTTCGCGACCGTCAACCGCTTAGGATAAAAACGCAAAATTACCGGCACACTAAAAGTAGTCACTATCGCCAAAATAATCACCGCCGTCTCCAGCTCACTATTTAAAAGATTGAGTTGAGAAGCAGCAAAAGTAGCCGAAAGTGTCGTCGTCAATTGCGTAGTGGAAGCAAGCCCAAAAATAATCGATTCTTCACTATTTAATTTCACTGCCCGCGAAGCAAAATATCCACTGAGAAATTTAGAAGTGATCAGCCCCAACAATACCGCCGGCACAATCAAATCATCGTAAGTCAATTGTCTAAAAATCCCAAAATCCAAATCCATCCCCACAATCACAAAAAACACCGGCACAAAGAGACCATAACCAATAGTATGAATCTTACTCAAAATCGTCTTGCTGGACTTAATTTCACCCGCCAAAAGCAAGCCCACCAAGAATGACCCCAAGAGCGGATGTACTCCAATCAAAGAAAAGTAAGAAAGCACCAAAATAAGCATCACTATCACAAAACGCAATTGCTCCTCATGCTCCGCTCCCTTCAAAAAATTCTTCTTCAAAGCATACTTACTGAGTTTTGGCAAAAAGTAATTGAGCGCAATCACCGAAACCACCAGAAGCATAAAGTAAAAAGGCAAAGAAAAAGAAGTAACCGGAGAAACACTCTGAAAAATCACCGCCAATAAAACCAAACTGGCAATATCCTGGAGCACTACCGCCGTCAACATAATCTGACCATCTTTTTTGCCGAGCAAATTAGCGGACTTCAGCGTCGGCACAATCACCGCTACCGAAGAAGAAACAAAGATCGTCGCCAAAATCAAAGTAGAGGTAAAGTCATAGCCAAAAAGATAACCAATCCCCATCCCAACCAAAAACGGCACCATCGAATTAACCAAAGCCAAAACCGATATTTCCTTTAATTTTTTCCCCAAAAGCTTCAGCTTCGTCTCCAAACCGGCCATAAACATCAAAAAGGTAAAGCCCATGAAACCAAAAAAATCCAAGACTTCATTGGTCTGCAAGTAATTTAAGGAGTTTGGCCCCAAGATCGCCCCAATCACAATCAAAGAAGTAACAAAAGGCAAGCGCAAGCGCTTAAAAAACTCCGGCACCACCAAAGCAAAGAGCAGTATAAAGGTCAAAGACAATAATGTGGCCGCTTGGATTTCCATCTATCAATAAAGGTTATCCCCTTATTATAGCACAAAAACCGGCAGTTTTAAACTACCAAATCCCAAACTGCACATCCCACCCCGCTCGCAAAATAGTATTGATCACCGGATTTTTAATCTCACTGGGATCAAAACGATAGTCATAGGCCTTACCGGGCTTGAAGTTTTCATTTAATCCCCAAGCAGCCCCTCTCTCAATCCCCACATAAACACCACGCACAAAGCCACCACTGATCTTGATACCACCGGGACTAGCGCCCCAATTTACATTCTTTTTTACATCAATTGCCGTCACTTTTTTCTTTTCCGGGTCAAACTTGAGATGTAATTCATAGACATTTTTAAGCCCCTTCTTCACTAACAATCCATACCATTCCGCGTCAGTATAGCGCCAAGTGATTTTTAAATGTTCAGCGTTTTTTTCAGCAATTGTCACTGGCACGTCCAGATCATTTAGCTGAGTGATTTTCTTTTTTAATTCGGCGAAATTAATTGATTCTTGAGATTCAGAAGGGAAATAAAACACTTTTTTCATCGACCAATCAAGATATGGCACAAACAATACAATCACCACGATCAAAGTACCAAAAATTACCGAAAGCAAAACCCCGGCACTGCGATCATTGAGCTTAAAACCCAAGATCAAAGCCAAAAGCACAACCGCAACCAACACAAAAAAGAGAGCAATAAAGCCAAAAAGTTTAAAGTAATGAGTAATCATAGAAAGAGGAAGTTAAAAATTACGGCAGAGTATCTAAGAAGCTCCACATTGCTGCTCCGGTACCTTTAGGCCAATTGTGTGGATAATAACTGCCATTCCAGGAATTATAGTTATTGGTATGCGGACACCAAAGAGTTGGTGCAGTATCGTAACAACCTTGATATTGCACACAGTTACCCCAAGCCGGCTCTACAGCCACACTGGCACCTCCACAACTATTTTGCTCCAAGTAGGCATCCCGCGCCGCTACACCACCAGAAAAAGCAGCCAAACGGTCATTGGGATTATGCCATTGCATCACCGCCACCGGACCAGAACAATCTAGATTCATCCTTGATCCTCCCAAGGTACCGACACCACGCAGCACATCACCACGCGCACAAGCCAAACTATTGACAAACCAAGCTCCGAGCGAATGCCCTATTGCATAAATCCGATCCTGATCAACACAATACTGCGCGCTAAGCTCGCTCACCATTTCATCAAACAATTGAAAATCCTTGGAAGACCAAGTAGCGCTAGAACCACTGGCCGCACCCGCCGGATAAATATAAATCGCCTGATTACCAGCCGCCCTTTCCAATTCATAATACTGCCTCACCTGCCAATTAGGACTGGTCCGCCCATGATAACCAAAAATCAAAGCCACTGGCCGGTTAGCATCATAACCATCAGGCACTACCGTAATAGTAGACCGCTGCAAACCCTCAACACTAAAACTCTGAGGTGGCACTGATGGAGGTATTTGACCACAACCGGCTGACAACACCTGTCTCTCAGTTTTTACAGCTCTTTCACCATTTTTGATTCGCAAAAGTTGATCAACTAAATAGGCAACTTCTTCTCTACTAATCGGCTGATCCCAAAAGGCATTGTATTTAGAAAAAATCTCATTTTGATGTACGAAATCTAAATAAGGCGCATACCACTGCTCACCTTCTACTGGATCACGCACACCCATATCCAAGGCATTCAAAGCAATTTTATAGGCCTCAATCCGATTGATCTCACGTCCTGGACGATAAAATCCATCATCATAGCCCTTGATAAAACCAAACTCCTTCGCTTCACAGACATAGGGAGCAAACCACTGACCGGTCACATCGGGAAAACAATCACTGCGCAATTCCTTCGCGGCCCCAAGCAATCCCGCATCCGAGACACTGGCTTCTTCAGGCAAAGCTTCCACCACTAATTTTAAAAATTCCGCCCGGTTGATTGGATTTCCCGGCCGGAATGTTCCGTCACCATAGCCATTGATAATCTCCGCCTCCGTCAGGGCATTGATACTATCGACATACTCACTCTCACCCAGATCATGAAAGAAAAGCTGAGCATAAGCACTATGCGGCAAGCTAATAAAAAGTAAAACGGCAATTAATTTGACTGCAAAATTTTTCATAATATTTTTCTACTGCTAAAACCTCAATATTCAACCATAAAAGCCTCAATTTTGCAAAATTCTCTTTACTAGCAAAGCGAGAATCCAGATAGCACCAAGCACCACAACAATCATCGCCCCACTAGGCAAATCCGCCATCGCACTCAAATAAAGCCCTCCAAAAGTAGCCACCACCCCAATCAAAGCACTAAAAACAAAGGTCTGGAAGAGATTACGGGCAAACAGTTTAGCAGTGTTAGACGGAATAGTAGTAAAAGCAGCCACCAAAAGCACCCCAATAATCTTCATCGCCATCGCAATCACCAAAGCCAGGAGCCCAATAAACAAAGCATTGAGAATTTTTTTTCTCTTCAGCAAAGAATGACTGAGTTCCTCCGAAAGCGAAATCATCAAAAACTTCCGATGAAAAAGCACCAGTACAATCCCCACCACCACAAATAACACCACACTTATCCGCACATCCATCCTACTGATCCCTAAAATATCTCCAAAAAGAAACTGTTCGATATTGACACGATAGCCCGGAAAAAAAGCAATCACCATAATCGCCAAAGCCAACCCTACCTGAGAAAAAATCCCTAGGAGAGAATCATTATGAAAAAGCCGTCGCCGCTGTAACATCGAAATAAAATAAGCTCCCAAAAAACAAGCCAAAAGCAACATCAAAGTAATCGGCCACTGAAACAAAATCGCTACCGCAATCCCAAAAAAACCGATATTAGAAAGCGCATGAGTAAAGAGCACCTCCCGCCGCAAGACCACATATCCGCTCATCCACGACAAGAGCAGTCCAATCATCCCCCCGACAGTCAGGGCACGCACAAAAAAAGGAAACTGTAAAAAATCAGTGAACATGGTCATGTTTATGAACGTAAGGAGTTAAGTGTTTGCCAAAAAGCACCTGAAATTCTTTGTCTTTTTCTACTTCCGCCGGAGTACCTGTGCAGCAGAGATGTCCGGCAAGACAGAGAACTTTATCGGCATTTTTAATTACCAAATGGATATTATGAGAAACCAAAATCATCGACATCCCATACTTATCACGGATTTCTGAAAGTAACTTATAAAAGGCCTCTTCTCCACTCACGTCTATCCCCGCCGTCGGCTCATCCAAAAGCAGAAGCTCTGGTTTCCTCGAAAGGGCAATCGCTACCAAAACACGCTGATATTCGCCTCCGCTCAGATTGCCAACATGCTTTTTCAAATGTTTCTTCATCCCCGTTTCAGTCAAATACTGCTCATAACCTTCCGCCCCAAAAAGCTCACAAAACTCCCTCACTGTCAGCGGAAAAGAAGTATCCAAATCACTACGTTGCGGTATGTAGAAGATATCATCAACATGCTTTTTAACAGACCCGGCACTAGGTTTGACCAAGCCAATAATCGCCTTTAACAAAGTAGTCTTTCCCGTACCATTCAATCCAATCAAACTAATAATCTCCCCTTCTTCTACTGTAAAACTCACCTTATCTAAGATCTTTTTCTTTTTACCGAAATCTACGCTGAGATTTTTAACTTCTAAAAGCATAGTTTAAAAATAATGTTTTTTACCTTGACCGTCACGATGATAATTGCCAAATTCTTTGAGATTCTTCACCTGCCGCCAATTCATCACCGGGCCTTCTACACAAGCACGAGCGCCACTATCATCTATACAGCATTGGCCACAAACTCCAAAGCCGCACTTCATATATTTTTCTACGGAAAGACTACAATCGACGTTTTTTTCTTCACTGAGCTCCCCCACCGCCTTCATCATCCGCTCCGGTCCACAACTAAAAACACGATCAACTGACTCACTATCTAAGACCTCGGCCAAAACCTCGGTCACCAAGCCTTTATGTCCACGAGATCCATCATCCGTAGCCAAGTGCAAATTGCAATTATCCAATTGAGAAATTTTTTCCGTATAGATTAGTAAGTCCTCACTCCGAGCACCCAAGATAAATTCGATCTGACAACCGATCTCAGTTGCCTCCTGAGCCACAAAGTACATCGGCGCCGCTCCATAACCTCCGGCCACTAAAGCCAAATTCTCACCGGCATCAAATTGATAGGCCGTGCCAAAAGGACCGCGCACTCCCAATTTTTGCCCCACTTGATACTTAAAAAGCTGCTCAGTCACCGGTCCCACCCGACAAATCGTCAAGGCAAACTCACGCCCATTGTCCCAAGCAATCGAAAAAGGTTTCTCATCAACTCCGGGAATCCACAACATCACAAACTGACCGGGCTTACTCTTCAATTCATATTCAAAAACATAAGTACGAGTATTTTTGTTTTCCGATTCTATCCGCTTTATTTCCAAAGCCTGAGGCCTGGTATCAAATTTTGTCACGTCCATATTATTTGATTACACCGATAATTTCTTCAATTTTTTTCACGCCGTTTTCTTCACACCAAGTAGCCGCTTCTTCTACCACTCGCGCAAAACCTTCAATCCCTCGATAATAAACCATCGTCCCTATCCCCACCAAACGAGCTCCCACCATCATCATTTCAATCAAATCACGACCATTGCAAACTCCGCCAGTCCCCACAATCGGCAAACCAGTCGCCCGATAAACATCGCGCACACACCGCAGCGCTAAAGGCTTAATCCCCGGACCGGAAATCCCGCCCACACCATTACTCAAAACCGGCTCCCTCAGATCAATATCCACCGCCAAACCCGGCCCCGAAGTATTGAGCAAACAAAAACCATCAGCCCCCGCCGCCGCACAACTCTCAGCGATCGCCGTGATACTCTCCACATTGGGAGAGAGTTTAATAATCACCGGCTTCTTAGTATTGGCCTTCACGATTTTAGTCACCCGCGCCGCATCAATGGCACTACAAGCAAAGGGCTTACCAAACTCATCCTCAACATTGGGACAAGAAATATTCACTTCGATAATATCGGGATCACAACTACTGACCTCACGAGTGATTTCCTCAAAATCATCAATGCTCCCGGCAATAATATTGGCAATAATCGGCGCCGGTTTATCCTCATTGTACTCAGGAAAGGTCTCCTCCTTAGCCTTTTTAATCCCGGCATCCGGCACTCCCACTGCATTTAAAAAATAACTCTCCGTCCCAAACATCACTGGATTAGGATGCCCGATATGCTCCTCAAGCCAAAGTGACTTAGTGGTCACCCCACCGGCCCCCTGACGCGCTACATTGCGCAGAGAACTCGCAGTCACACCCAAAACACCGGAAGCCAAAACCGTTGGATTCTCGAAACTTACATCACAGAACTGCACAGAAAGATCGACCATTTCGCAATTGTTTTTATCATAAATCTGCCATATTATAGCAGTATGAAGAAAACAAACAAATCCTGGATCCCAGTTACTGTTTTTACTATTATACTTTTGGCCATCCTCCTCTTACTCCCTGGCAAAAGTAGCCTCGAGACCACCGATGCCGGACAAGAACAGTTAGATGCCACAATCACCGAAGAGTTAAGCAGCGCTGTCACCGAAGGCTTTAACGGCCCGGAAAAAATCCAAACTTTTGCCTTAGAGTTAAATGAAGATTCCGAGGATGAGCAATTAAAGGCGGGGCAAAATCTAGAATTAGAACACAGCAGCTTAGTCGCCGCCGACGACCGCAACTACCAAATAGGCGACCAAGTGGTCCTCGTCCGCCAAACCGGCATCGAAAATGAAACGGGAGAATTACTCTATATCTTTGACCATAAACGCACCGACGCTCTCCTCTGGCTCACCGTGATATTCGTCATCGCAGTACTAGCGGTAACCAGAACTCAAGGGATAGGCGCAATCATCGGCATGATCCTCTCTTTTTTGATTTTATTCAAAATAGTCTTAATTCAAATCCTCTCCGGCACTAATCCGGTCACCGCTACTCTCCTTGGCGCCACTCTAATCACACCTTCTACCTTCTTTCTTTCTCACGGAATCAATCGCAAAACCATTACCGCCGTCATTGGCACAATCATCACTCTTATAGTTACCGGCCTCATCGCCAAATTTTTTGCCGAATTTGCACATCTCAGCGGCCTCGCCAGCGAAGAAGCCAACTTTCTCAGCATCGGCGCCAAAGAAAATATCGACTTTCAAGGGCTAGTCCTCGCCGGAATGATCATCAGCATCCTCGGCGTCTTAGATGACATCACCATCTCTCAAGCTTCAGTAGTCGAACAATTGCGCGCAGTCAACAAAAAGCTAAAAATCAAAGAATTATTTACCCGCGCAATGAACGTCGGGCGCGATCATATAGCTTCCCTCGTCAACACACTGATCCTCGTTTATGCTGGGGCCTCACTCCCTCTCCTCCTTTTATTCATGGACAACGAACAAAGCTTTGGCGAAATCATCAACCTCGAATTTATGAGCACCGAAATTATCGAAACCTTAGTCGGCAGTATCGGACTAGTACTGGCCGTACCGATCACCACCATCCTCGCCTGTTACATAATCAAAAAAGGCAAAGCAAAGCCGCATGATCATATTTCGGGCTGCTGTCATTAACTCGAGAGCAGATGCCAAACGCCTAACCTCTGAAACCAAGTTTTACAAAGGTAGAACTTAAAATTACGCCCTTTCATCAACGCTACGAACTGCTCTTGGGAACTACGATCGCCATCTCCAGCCATAATCTCCTCCACCATTTGTTGAAGCAAATTCCTTTCCCTGAGAGAAAACTCATAGTGATGAATAATATTAACAACAGATCTTTCATAATGTGCTCTTAAAAAATGATCAACTAGCTTTTTATCATAAACTAATCCCACTTTTTGACCTTTAGCATAATAGCGTCCCTGAGGCGAAAACGAAGGAATAGAACCCAAATTTCTATTAATAATACCCAACAAAACTGCAGATTTAATCCCTAAATGATTAGCATAATAAGCCGGCAAAATCATTTCTCTGGTTTCATTATCTATCTCAAAAGCTTCTACACCAGAAGCATCAATAAACCTATCTGCCAAATCGGCATCAACAAAATCAGCTAACTGTTTAAAAACTTCCTTTAAAATTAAATCTCTCAGACCAGCGACAGCAGCCAAATCATCCTCTAAGTGGCCTAAAGTTGCTCTCAATAACACCTCTCCTTCCAACCTTTTTGCACTTGCAAGGTCGCTATTTATCCCATGCAAATCTCCTAATTCTTTATTAGTAAGAGCCTGACCAGTCTCTAAACCGTAACCATCAAAAACCAAAGCCACTCGCGCTTGCTCCTTCGGTCCCCAGAGAGCCAACTCACCTCGTAGTCTCTCCGCAAACTCCCTAGCCAGCATCAAAGTCTCAGCATTGACCTCCACCGGCATTTGATCAAACTCACGAATAGCCACTAACTCCAGATCTTTGGTATTTTCAGACATTAATATTAGATTAAAGCTCTTAATTATACATTTAAATCAAGGGGATGTCAAGCTTAAGACTTTCGCTATCTCCTTTCATCTATTTTAATATAAAAATATGGAAAATTTTTTTGGTGAATTATCTCTTACCCGCCTACTGATCCAAAAAGGAATGGCTATTATCTACTTCCTGGCCTTTCTCAGTGCCTTTAATCAAGGACTCGCCCTCCTTGGCAAAAAGGGCCTGGAACCTATACCTGCTTATCTCAAAAAAGCGAGCTTTTGAAAGCTCCCAGCATTTTCCATCTTTATTATTCCGATCGTTTTTTTAAAGCTATCACTGTCTTCGGCCTCATTCTTTCAACTACCCCACTGGTTCCAATACCTCCAATACACTCTTGCCACTCTCACCATTATCCTCAGCATCCAACCCACTATCAATTTGCTCTCTCGCCACCAAAAAATGAATTATTGTTACAATCCCTTTCACCTGGTCGGAGCATATGGCGCCTTTGGCAGTATGACCAAAGCCCGTCAAGAACTAGTGATCGAAGGCACTCACTGCAAAAAACTCACTGACAAAAGCCAATGGCAGGAGTATCACTTTAAGGCTAAACTGGGCAAACTCAATCGCCTCCCCCACAAATTGCCCCCTATCATCTATGTCTGGACTGGCTCATGTGGTTCCTACCCCTGAGTTTTTATACTCCGGAATGGTTCTTTAAGTTAATCACTAAACTGTTACAAAACGATAGAAGAACATTAAAACTTTTAAAAGAAAATCCCTTCCCAGACAAACCTCCGCTTTACATACGCGCCCGTCTCTATCATTATCAATACACCAGCCTTGAAGAAAAAAAACAAAGCGGAAACTGGTGGAAACGAGTTTATCTGGAAGACTACCTATCCCCAACCCCACTCTATAATGAATAAAACTACCCTACTCTATGATCAAGAATGCGATTTTTGTAAACGCCAGGTAAAGAAATGGAAAAAACGTACCGGAGACAAAGTAGATTACCTCCCATATCAAACACACAGCCAAGAATTCCCTCAAGTGAGTAAAGAACAATGCCGTCAATCAGTACAATTAATTACAGCAAATGGCAAAACACACCAGGGCGCAAAAACGATTTTCACTATTTTTAAAATTAGTGATCATCTCCCTTGGCTCTACTGGTGCTATCAACACATCCCTTTTTTTGCTCAGATATCAGAAAAAACTACCTATTGATTGCCAAAAATCGCCGCTACCTCCGCTAAGCTAATAGCCCTTTGTTAGATCCACTTGATAGATCAAATCCTCACCGACATTAAAATGACGATAGTTCTCCGTAAAAATCGCAAAGATTTTGTCATTAATCACATAGCCGGAATTGTGCGGAGTAATGAATACATTTTTTATACCCCAAAGCTTACTATCCTCCGGTAACGGTTCCGTCTTAAAAACGTCAAGCACAGCTGCACGGAGATGCCCGGACTGGAGTACTTGTACTAGATCTTCTTCTATAAGAGCATTACCACGGCCTATATTTATAAAAACGGCACCTTTTTTCATCATCTGCAATCTCTCAATATCAAAAAAATCATCAGTATCAGCAGTCGCCGGCAAGACACTGACCACGTAGTCACACTGAGCTAAAAATTTACTCACAGCGTCCTCCCCAACATAAACTTCATCAAAATACTCTACTCCTCTTTGCTCAGTAGCAAAGCCTAAAACCCTCATACCAACTGCCTTCGCTACTTTGGCAATTTCTTTACCGATAGACCCGACACCAAAAACCCCCATCGTCTTCCCTTTGATCAAACCCGGAGGTCTTTGGTTCCAAACCTTTTTTAGTTGCTCCCCTCTCGTCTCCAATATTTCCTTTTCCAACATCAAAATATAAGCCAATACATATTCAGCCATCGGCTCACCATAAACTTCACGTACATTTGTGAGTAAATAGTCCTTGCGCAAGCCCTCTCCATTCATCGCATCCACACCAGCAAAAACCGACTGCATCCATTTTAGATGCTTCACTTCATTAATATACTTCCAAGCAATAGTCGGATTTGCGAGCAAAATATTTGCACGACCAGCCATCTCCAAAATCTCCGTTTCTGACTGAGGAAGCAAAAAATCTACCTCAGGTAGATTTAAAGCTTTTAATTTTTTTGCATACTGCTCAGTATCTCTCACTAAAACCAAAACTTTATTTTGAGCCATAATTTTCCTTTTTTACAAATACTCATCAAGCATTGTAAGAAAAATTAGGCTTCAGCGCCACCAGAAACCACTTCTAACTCCTTATAGAGAGCATCAAAATCCACTCGGTACCTTTGCCAAGGATCATTAGGTAAAACAATCGTCAAACTACCCACAAACTGATTCGCCGAAGTATCATTATCATTGTAAACCCTCTGCAAAAAACGTAGATCCATGGCCTTTTGTTCATTACTCTTATCACCGGCCATCACCACATTTACTTGATTAGAAATATCAATAAACTTCTGAGTAATCTGACTATGCGTCGGCAAAAAAGTCTCGGTCGCCAACTTCAAATCATTTTCAAAACTAGCAATCAATCCCAAAGCATAAGCGCGAGAAAAGTCTGAAGCCTTATCAGCACGCCTCCCGGCCACAGTAGATTGATCAAGGTCCTCAGGGATCATCATCGCCACCGCAATCGCCTCCTGTCTCACATCATAGGCAGCATCTACAATCCGATGCAAAAATCCCGGCGAACGCCCCTGAGTAGCAGCAAACTGCAAATCCGCCAAAAGATCCTGCCCCTTACTAATAGCACGCTCCACTTTTTCGGCCGCCTTTTGCGACTCCGCTGCCGCATCTACAGAATCATGGATATCATCTAATTTTCCCGCAATATGAGCTTTAAGTTCATAGTACTTATACATATCCTCCCCATCAAAACGCTCTGCTCTCCGCGCCAAAGCGTCCACCAAATAAAAAACAGATTGATCAAATTCCTCCCTAAACTCCAACGGCAAATCATCAATACGATTGTAGATTGCATTGATCTGCTCAGCAAAATACTCATC
>CAYMGN010000018.1:0-2364 GCA_964389995.1 uncultured Candidatus Peribacteria bacterium
TTCTTCGACGCTCTCAAAAATAGTCAACATTGCCGTCCCCATCTTTGCGGCCAGTTTTTCATCGTCCAGCATTTTGAAATAGAGATCGATAAATCGCTCACTAACTCCGGCATCAGGATTTTCGATCAGCATTAGTTTTTCTTTTTCTGCCAGTTGATAGAAGGCCATAAACCTCGCTACCAAATCGTTGTCTTGCTCCACCTGCAAGTAGAGCTCTTCTAGTGGAGCTTCATAAAGCACCTTTCCAAAAAAAGCATAATTGCGATTAAGAGAAACAAAACTCGGTCGGTCCACATCTTCAAAAACAATTTTTTCTTTCACGTTTTTTACATGGAAAATTTTTTCTTCGACCATCTTGCTCTGACTATCAAAAATTGCACAAACAAAAGGAAATTCCCAATGCATCTCATCTTTAAATCCATTTTGCTCCAGTAGCAATTCTAGCTTTCTCGTGCCGTCATTGTAACGCGTCTGCACATCTACTTTTGGATAAGAACTCTGTTTTAGCCATACCTCAGCCATCCGCTGCAATTCTAGTTCACTTTCTTCTTCCATACATTCTATCCACTGCGCTCTTGAAGCATTGCCGTGTTTGTATCTAGTATGATAGCGATCCAGAGCTTTTACGAAAGTTTCTTTCCCCAATAAAGTCTCAATCATTCTTACAAATTCAGGCGCCTTTACATAAGTCACTCCGGTAATCAATTCATTTGGATCATTAAAACCATACGGTTCTATCGGCATCGCCGCCGCACTATCATCTCCAGCAAAAGTACCGCCCACCGGTGACAAAAATCTCAAGACTGTTTCCAGTCTCGTATATTCTTCACCAAAAACAAAAGAACTATATTCTTGTTCAATAAATACAGTCACTGCCTCATTTAACCAAATCTCAAAGGGGCTCCGTCCAGTTACCTCCGAACCATTGAGATTGTGATAGTACTCATGCACTTTTACATGGACCATATACTCAAAAGAACCATCAGTCATCTCCGGAAATGGCATAATCCTATTAGTAGTAATCGTAGTGTTGCCAACATTTTCCATCCCACCAAAATCGGAATTTTGCATCCCGATTTCCCGATAAACTGTCCCGGTATACTTATAGCCAAATCTCATTCCCTCACTAGCTGATTTGATTTCTGCTCTAATTCCGCTTAAATCCTTCCCCTCAGCCTTCATCTTTTCTCTCTTTTCAATTAACACTTTAATCTTTAAAGATTGTTCAATATTTTTGTACTTATCCGCTCCGGTAAACAAATAGACCCATAAAATTGCATCATGTAAAACCTGCAGGGCTTCCATCGCAATCTCTCGATCGGAATCCGGCGGTACCAATAACTCCAACGTAAATTTATCCCCACTGGGATACTCAAATTCTTTTTCAAAAGTGGCATATGTCCCCACCCCCAAAAAGAAGAGATAGGTAGCCATCGGTGTCACCACATTGTCATACTTTATCCGGCTCCGACCACCACCCAAGTCCTCAATCTCCAAAACCACATCTCCATTGGAAAGCATATTAGTATAGCGCGAATCGGCAATAATCGTAGTCGAATAAGTACACTTAGCAGTCATATCATCGATGCAAGGCACAATCCTTTGAAAACCCCACTGCTGACACTGAGTAATCTGCTGACAGGGACAACCCGGCGGCGTCTCATCATAATAAAGCCCCTCCAATATGTTTAAAGTAGGATGACAAGCCGTCTCAGTATGAATCACTAATTCCGCACCAGCCGGAACCTTCTCTTGGAAATTTATTCTCAAAATCTCTTTCTCTCGGAAGTATTCATAAGAACAAGAATATTGTTCGCAGCTCACTTTTTCGATCTCCAGGTTATTGGCATTCAAATCTAAAAATTCTAACTCCTCCAAAGCCTCCACCTTCAAATCCGATGTAACATGTGTATGTTTTTCAAACACATCAAACAAGAGATCCATGTGCTTTACCTTTACCGGCAGCTCACCAAAGTCTTCAGGATAGTATTTGAATAATCTTTTCTTAGTTTCACTCATGGCTTGATCATACAAAAACATCATTCCATTTGCAATTACTCTCCCTGGAGGTTATGATAAAAAATAGTCTAATAACAAAAACACATGATCGTAAGAAATCCAGACCAAAGAATCGCTGTCCTTGTTGACGTCCAAAATATGTACTATTCCGCCAAAAATCTCTACAAGGCTCGGATGAATTTTAAGAATCTTTTAGAAAGAGTAACTGCCGACCGTTTGCTTGTCCGCGCAATTGCCTATGTAATCCATGCCGACACCGATAAAGAAAGCATTTTTTTTGACGCCCTCAATAATTGCGGGTTTGAAGTGAAAGAAAAAGATCTCCAAATTTTTTACGGCGGTGAT
>CAYMGN010000018.1:2387-4498 GCA_964389995.1 uncultured Candidatus Peribacteria bacterium
AGCTCTCGGCTGCCTCGTGGAAGTCGTAGCCTTCAAACAAACTGCCAATAGCGAATTAATCAGTCTCGCCGACGACTTTATCGATATTGAAGAAAACAAACGAAAGCTTCTCTTCCGCACCAAAGCCTCACTCGGCCGCAAAAAGTCAAAGTAGGAAACCACCAGCTCCGCTCAACCAATAGCTCACCACCCAACCTAAAACAAAGCCCCCTGCAATGGCTCTTCCGGTTGAAACACCCCACGCTTTAGTAATTCGTCCAGACAATCCGCAGTAGCGATCACGTCGTGGATCGCATTGTGAGCCCGGTCAAACTTTTTATTAAACAAAAACTGATAGAGTTCCATCAGCTTCGGTGATTTTAATTTGCCATGTCGGCCCGGAATTTTACAAAGTTCTTTCGTTTCACTCATTGTATCAAAAGTTTGTTCAGGCAAGAAGTCTTTGCTCAAGCCCAGACGTTGTAATTCGTACTCCAGTACCACTTGATCAAATCTCAAATTATGGGCCACGGCCACGTCCGCCTTTCTAAATTCTTCCATGATTTTATCCACTAGGTCTCCAAAGCTCGGTTTGTCCGCCACCATCTCATCGGTGATCCCATGTACATAGCTACACTCCTGCGGAATACTTACCGGAGGTTTGATCATTAGATCTACTCTATTGAGTTCCTGCAAATCATTTTTTTCCAAATCACATTCCAATAGTAGAGATGCAAACTGGCAGACATGAGGTTGTTTTTCTATACTCAATTGTTGATTGGGGATACCGGTAGTTTCTGTGTCAAAAACAATTACTTTCATAATGATCGCAGTTAAATAATCACTTTCAAGGATAACTTTTCAAAAATCATTTTACAACCACAACTAAAAAAAGGGCGGAAATTAATCCACCCTTCCCCTCATTCCTATCTTTCTGGTCTGAATTGTTCATGTAGCTCTTTCATGATTTCTTTTGCTCCTTCCTTATCTCCAGATTCTGCCAATTGATGGGCTTCTTGCAGCTTGGCAAAATTTTCTTCAGTCACCATTTCTTCTACTCTCGGATGATCAGCCATCAATTCCGCCCATTGACCGTAGTCCCCGGCAGCAACCGCCGCTCTCATTTCTTCACGATTTTCTTTTCTCTCGTGCATTCGATGTTTTTTCATTCCTTTTCTCATTTTTCCTGGCTCCATTCCTAATTCCTCAGCCAGTTCTCTTGCTTCCTCTCTTTTGCCTTCTTCTATCAAGTCGTCCACGGCCACCAGATCATTAAATCTCTCTTCACTTAATTTTTCTTCATCACTTACGCCCTTTTCTACTAACAAGTTATACCAGGCAGTGTAATCTTCGTCCCTTACTGCTTGATGAATCTCTTTCAGCCCTTCGCGAAATTTTCCTTCCATCGGCATTTCATTCTTTTCTAGGTCGTCCGCAAATGAAATGGCGCTAGTACCGATCACTCCTACGAGCACGGCTAGTGTTGTTATTTTTGTTGATCCTTTCATTTTTTCTAAAGTTAAATGAATTAATATTTACAAGCGCTTGCACTATCTAGTACGCAGCCTCATAGATTTTTCTTTCAACTTTTTTTGCGGGCCCATCCACGGCAATACTTTCTCCGCCTCAAATAAGCCTTGATCAATTTTTTCGCCGATTATTCTCACTTGCATCCCCCTCCTTATTTTTAGTCTCGGATCCATTACTTCCGGCCTCGCCATTACTTTCCAACTATTTCCTTTCAGGTCTTCTAGAGCAAAGCCTCCTTCAATCCTACCCCAAATTTCTCCCGCCAAAACTCCATCCTCCGGACGAGCCCAACGCATTTCTCTCAAGCTAACGATCTTCTCATAAGCCGGAAATCTTTCATAAATAAACCGCTCAGTCCGCTCGGCCACCCCCACTCTCTGCAACCCAAATCCCAAAGCGAAACTCGCCACCAAACATCCCAAAACCACCAGAACAAAACTATAGCGATACCCTTTCTTAGTATGCCTAAAGCTGTAGTAAGCAAAAGCACCAAACACCCCAAAAATCAACAACCAAAAGTAAGGCAAAGTCTTAAAAACAAAACCGGCAAACGATTGCCCAAAATGTTGGTAGAGCTCCCAGTCATTATATTGTAGATGCAT
>CAYMGN010000018.1:4508-18240 GCA_964389995.1 uncultured Candidatus Peribacteria bacterium
CCGCCAATGCTCCAAAAAACACAGACAAAGCAAGCAGCACCCAAAAGATCACTCGTCTCAAAACAAAATTACTTCGTGCTAGAGGTTTTATCTCCTCTTCCTTAATTTTTTTCAGCACCTCAGTGCTCATTTTATTCTTACTCATCTTATAGACTTAACTTATTAGCTTCTAAAATTTTTTTAAACTTTTTCTTTGCCCTATTGATCAGTGTCGCTACTGTTCCCTCCGGCTTTTTGACGATATCGGCAATTTCCTCATAGCTTTTGTCCTCTAAATATCTTAAAACCAAAATTTCTCGATATTTTCTATCCAATTGGCTTAGCAACTCTCTCACTTTTTCTCCATCCAATTTCTTTCTGACCTCTTCCTCCAAATCCCAATCAGCGGCGATCGCTCTTAGTAATTCTCCGCCATCTTCTTCCGGGATCGTCTGCGGTCTCGCCTTAATTTTACGGATATAACTAATGGTCTCATTGCGTGCGATCCGATATATCCACGAAGAAAACTTCAAATCCTGATCAAAGTCATTGAGATAGCGATAACATTTGATAAAAATTTCCTGTAAAAGATCTTCGACTTCAGCGGCACTCAAGCTGCAAATTCTCCTCACAAAAAAGAAAAGTTTTTTTTCATACCTTTCCATCAACACCCCAAAAACCTCTGGCTCTTTTAAACTGAGGGCGACGATTTCTTCATCCGATTTTTCTACGTGAGCGTCCATATCTATTTATACGCATGCTTTTTTCATTTTCTTTCACTAATCCACCTTTCCATTTGCCGAAAGCATCATTGCAATCGGCCTCGTCGTTTCAAATTTCGCCAAAATAATATTAATAATCACCGTAATCGGTACACAAATAATCGCCCCAATCGGCCCCCAAATATGCGTCCACAAAACCAGCGCAAAGATAATGGCCAGCGGACTAAGATTAAGAGAGCTTCCCAAAAGCCGCGGCTCCACAATCTGACTCATCGTAAACTGCACGATAAACAAGCCCACCGTCATTACCACAAAAGGCAATAAAGTAGGAAATTGCACCAGCGAAAGCAAAATCGGAAAACTCACCCCAATCAATGAACCAATCACCGGAATGTAGTTAAGCAAAAAGATTAGGAAGGCCCAGAATTCAGCAAAATCCACTCCCACAAGCACCATCAATATATAACTAAATACACCAGTCAGTACACTCACTAAAGTTTTGATCTTGATATAGGTATCCACATCATTTCCAATTCGTACTAAGGTGCGATCAAATTCTTCAAAGCGCTCAAACTTTTTTGCCAGGGTCTTAAATTTCTTTCCAAAACCACGATATTCTACTAGGAGAAATGCCACATAGATGATAATCAACCCCACATTACTCGCCAAATTTCTCAAAGCTTGAATGATATCCGTCAAAATACTACTGAGATCAATTTGACCAATTAATTCCGAAACTCCACCGACATCTTCCACTCCAAAAAACTGATAGAGATTTACCAGTAATTCATCCAACTTTTCTTGATAACTATCAGCTTCAAGTAGAACTTGATCAAAACTATTTTTAACTAGCAGTACAAAAAGCGTAATCAAAATCACCACACTAGCCAAAGCCAAGCCCATCGCTAAACTGCGAGGCATTTTTTTCTCTTTCAATTTGATTTGCCTCAAAGCTTGCATCAATCCGATAATCAAATAAAAGAGCACCACCGCAATCACAAATGGCACTAATACCGCCTTGCCAATCGACAAAACATATACTGATAAAACCAGTATAATAAAGAGGGCAGCAGTATTTACAATTCTTGAATTTTTTCTCACATCTTCCATATCCAATTTGTACATCTAAATCCTAAATAATGCAAAAAAAATTGTAAGCCCTTTCTAAATCCGTTACATTAATAGAGCTAACCTCAAATACAAAACCAATGGCAAAAAAATTTAAACCAAAAACTCTCCACCTCGAAGAAGAAGGAGTCTCTAAAGTACTCGGGCAACTTGAGTCGAAGGTAATGAAACTAATTTGGGAAAAAGGTCGCTCCACTGTCCGCGAGATCCGCGATGCTTTAGCATTAGTTCACAAAGAACTTTCCTTTAATTCCATCATGACCATTATGAATCGCCTCACCGAAAAAGGTCTGCTAAATAAACGAAAACAACAACAAGTCTACCGCTACCAAGCCACAGTTTCCGAATCGGAATTTAAATCCAACATCGCCGAAAAAATCCTCAGTTCACTTTTAAGCGATCAGTCACTACTCAGTGCCGCCCACTTCGCCGACTTTAACGAAAAGCTCGACCCACAGGCTCTCAAAAAATTGAAGCAGCTTTTAAAATAATACTATGTACTTAATAGGGAAGTCCCGCTCTATTTTTCTTAGCTTTATTGCCGTCATCTCCCTTTCAATTTTGGCTTTGATGCTTTTTGCTCCTTATTTTTATTTTCAAATTTTCATTGCTATTATCCACTTCTGTGCCGATTTTTCTCTCCACGGTTTTATTTCCTATTTTGTAAGTTTTCCCAATTTTTTCGCCAGCCTCTTTTTCTTACTGAGCTTCATCGGTTTTCTCAAGGCCAGTCTTTTTTTCTTTCGGGAAATTTTTCACATTTATCAACTTAAAAAATCTCTCCTCAGCAACAATCTGGATCAGAAGAAAAACAACATTTATCATCACATTGATTCTCCACAAATTTTTGCTTTTAATTTAGGCCTACTCTCCCCACAAATTTTTATTTCCAATCGTACAAAAAGTATTTTAAACCCGGAAGAATTCCAAGCCGTCCTTGCTCACGAACTTCACCACCAACGCAATTATCATTCTCTCATTCTCTTCATCCTCGAAATCATTAACCGCTTACTTTTTTTCCTCCCTCCAATCTCCGAGCTCACCAAATACTTAGCCAGCAAATTAGAATTATCCGCCGATCAATCCGCGATTGAAAAAACTTCCAAAAAAAATCTCATTTCCGCACTAGTAGCCATCCTCGAAAATCAACCACATCTCAAGACTTCTGCCAGTATGCCCAGTTTTTCCACCCTCAACGAAAGGATCTCCTCTCTCATCGACGATCAACAAACCTCCAAATTAGAAATTAAAATTTTCCCATTGGTTTTTTCCTGCCTCATGCTCACAGTTTTTGCTTTTTCTTTCATCGAGCAGGATTATCACAATTTTTTAGAAAGCAAACAGTGCAATTGTCCTCAAACTATTAACCAGCTTTAAAATGAGTAAAAAAAATAAAGTTTCCCGCACAATCGGTCGTGGGCTCGCCCATGTCCAGTCCTTCGTTGACGACGCTCTCCACGGCGCTTTTAATTTTCTCAAAAAATCCGGCTCCAAACATTCCACTCCACCAGACCCCAATCACCCCATCAAATCCAAACTAAAAACCGGCCTCAAAAAAACCGCCAAATTCCTCGGCGAAACCGGCGACTCTTTCTACGAAAAATACGAAGACCTCAACGCCAAGAAAAGAGAGGATCGAAAAAATAAAAAATAGCTTACCACTATCCACCAAGGAGAGGCCTGCTGCGCACCCTACTTTTGGGGCCTCTCGACCTAATTTTACCTCGGTTTTTGCGCAGCAAAATAAAATTAGGTCGAGCGGAGGGGGATTTTTTCGGTGGAAAAAATCCCCCGTCCCCAAAAGTAGGGTGTGCAGCAGGCCTCTCCGAAGGTTGAATAAAACATGGAGCAGCCCCTAATTTTCATTGCTTCCACTCTATTTTCCCGCTAATATAACTCCAGCATTCGGGCACACAATTAGTCCCTCTCATTCCTAATGGTCACCCATGCCGTTAAAAGCAAACCTAAAAAAATACCTGATTTTAGGTGCAGTTATCCTCGCTGTAGCCGCATATTTTTTCTTCAATGATGGAGAAGAAATTCGTTACGTCACTGAAAAAGTAAAGCAGGGGAGTATCGAACAAATTGTTTCTGTCAATGGTACTGTCGAGTCTGACGCCATCATCAATCTCAAGTTTCAACAAGCCGGTCAAATCCAGTCCCTTCCTGTTGAAGAAGGTGACTTAGCAGAAAAAGGAGCTGTCTTGGCCGAACTCGAAAACGACGCTTTAGAAATCGAGGTACAAAGAGCAAATGCCACCGTCGAGATCGCCCAAGCCGAATTAAACCTCCGCAATGCCGGCCCCACCATCGAGGACGTCCGTATTTCCCAAGCACAAATCCGCGAAGCCGAAATCAATCTCTCTAATTCTCAATCGAGACTAGATGACACCAAACTAGCCAATCAAGAAAACATCCGCACCGCAGAGTTAGAAATCAAAAACTCTGAGCTCGCTCTAGAGACCTCTAAAAAGAGATTGGTCAACGTCCAGGCCTCTGGTGAAACCACTAATGTGATTTCCTCCCAGGTACTCCGCGATGCCTACGACGACACCCGCATTAATTTATTGGAATTAGAAAACAACACCCGAGGAGCAATCCTCGTCGCAGATAAATTTTTAGGCGTGGACAATAATTCTATCAACGATGATTTTGAAGATTTTTTCCCCAATGAAATTTCCCTCGGTGTGATTATCGCCGAAAACGATTACCAAAAACTTAAGAATGATCTCAACACCTTTGAACAATCTTTTGATGCCTTTCTCGATCTCGCCCCGGAGTTAGAAGAACCGGAAAAAGCGATCGCTTATCAAGAAATCCTCATGGAAGCTGCCGATATCCTCAGCGATGCCGAAATCCTCTTGGACACTATTTATGATTTTATCGATTCTATCCTCGACACCGAGACTACCAATCAGCGCGCCGAGACCACCCTTGCCTCCCTCCAAACCGAAGTCGACAGCGAACTCACCGCCATCACCAGCGAGTTGCTCAAGGTCCAAAGGCTCATCCAAACAATAACCAATGCCCAGTTGGATATTACTTCCACCGGGATTTCTACCAGTACCGAATTAGACGATGCTTTAGCTGCAGTTTCCGATGCTGAAAATAATCTGGAAATCGCCGAAAGCAATCTTGAAAAAGTAAAAGTAGAAGCCACCATCTCCGAAAATGCCGACGTCCGGGATGTCGAAGTAAACGAAGTCCGCTTAGAAAAAGCCGAGGCCGACCACCAAAAGCTAGTGGCAAAACCTCGCTATGTAGATATCGCCGCTCTTCAGGCCGGAGTCCGCCAAGAAATCGCCCGCCGTGACCGCACCGTCAATGACCTCGAAGACACTCAAATCATCGCCCCGGTTTCCGGTATCATCACTGAAGTAAATGTCGAAACCGGAGAAAACGTCAGCACCAATGACGAAATTCTCGTGATGATTACTGACGAATTACAAATAAAAGCCAATATAGCTGAAACCGATATCACTAAAATCAAAGTAAATGATCCAGTTGAAATTACTCTCGACGCCTTCCCACTTGATCGTGTTTTTAGTGGCACAGTTGCTAGTGTCAATCCCGCCGAAACTGTCATCCAGGGCGTAATCTACTACGAAGCGGTGATTGTCTTTGATCAAGAAAACGACGAAATCAAATCCGGGATGACGGCAAACCTCGAAATCCTCACCGACTCTGCTGACGAAACTTTGATTATTTCTTCACAAGGGCTTCAATACGAAGACGACACTGCCTTTGTCTACATCCTCGAAAATGATGAGAGAGTACGCAGAGATATCCGCATCGGCCTCGAAAGTGATGCTGAAGTAGAAGTCCTCGAAGGTTTGGAATTGGGCGAAGAAGTGATCCTCTACGAAGAATAAAAAATTTCCATGAGTCTCATCAAACTAAAGGATGTCAAAAAAGATTACGTTACTGGCGAAGTTGTCACCAAAGTTTTAAAAGGCCTCACCTTCGAAATTGATGAAGGGGAATTTGTTGCCATCATGGGGCCCTCCGGTTCTGGCAAGTCTACTCTCATGAACATCATGGGTTTCCTTGATGTCCCCACCAGCGGCGACTATTTCTTTGAAAATCAAAAAGTCACCGCCTTTGATGAAAATTCTTTGGCGGACATCCGCAATCAAAAAGTCGGATTTGTTTTTCAATCCTTTCAATTATTGCCCAGAATGACCGCTATGGAAAACGTCCGCCTCCCGATGATCTACGCAAAAGTCCCCGACCACGAACAAATCTCCCGGGCAGAAAAAATGCTCAAAAGTGTCGGACTAGGCCACCGTCTCAACAACCGCCCCAACGAATTATCCGGTGGAGAACAACAAAGGGTAGCAATCGCCCGCGCCTTGGTAAACAATCCACGCATCCTCTTTGCCGACGAACCTACGGGCAACCTCGACAGTAAAGTGAGCTCAGAAATCATGTCTATTATTAAAGAACTCCATCAAGAAAAAAACACCATCGTCATGATCACCCATGACCGCCGCGTCGCCAAACAAGCAGAGAGAATCATTTCTCTCAAGGACGGTGCAATTGTAAAAGAATAAACTCCATGCAAAACCCCAAGCTCATTATCAAAATGGCTCTCGACAGTATTTTTCATAATAAACTGCGTGCTTTTTTGACTATTCTCGGGATTGTGATTGGTGTCTCTTCAGTTATTTCTATCATGTCCATTGGCGCCGGTGCCCAAAGTCTTATCACCAGCTCCATCCAAAATATTGGCACCAATCTAGTAGCCATCCTCCCCGGAAAAAGTGATGATAGCGGTCCACCAGCCTCAGCACTCGGCATTGTGATTACCACTCTTAAGGCTGACGACGCCAGGGCAATCGAGCAGCTGCCCAACGTTGATGCTGTCACTGCCTATTCTCGCGGAAACGGTGATCTCGTCTATCAAAACCGCTCCATCGCCGGCAATTTTACCGGGGTCAGTTCTAGCTTTGTCGAAGTGGAAGATCACGACTTAGAAATCGGTCGCTTCTTTAATCAACGTGAGCAGCGCGGTGCTACCAGAGTAGCCGTTTTGGGAGCAGATATCCGCGATGAGTTATTTCCTTTTGCCAATCCTCTCGGCGCTAATGTAAAGATCAACAATGTCAGCTTTAGGGTCATCGGCGTCCTCGAACGCAAAGGCTCTTTCCTCGTAAACAATCCCGACAATCAAATCTACATCCCCCTCGAAGCCGCTCAAAATATTCTCCTCGGATACGATCATCTCGGATTTATTAGGCTTAAAGTTGATAACGAAGAAAATGTCGACTCAGTCAAAGATAATATCCGCAAGTTATTGAGATTTCGTCACAGTATTACCGATCCTGCTAATGACGATTTCAGTGTCCGCTCACTTTCACAAGCTCTCGATGTCTTTACCGGCATTACCAGCGGCTTAAAATTTTTCCTTGCAGCCATCGCCGCTATTTCTCTCATCGTCGGAGGCATCGGTATCACCAATATCATGCTCATGACCATTAAGGAACGCACCCGCGAAATCGGTCTCCGTAAAGCGATCGGCGCCAAACCCGAAAATATCAAAAACCAATTTCTCATCGAAGCCTTGGTGCTCACTGTCATTGGCGGTGTTGGCGGTATCGTTGTTGGGATCTCACTCTCTTTCGTCCTGGCTATCGTCGTCCAACAGTTGGGCTATGAATGGCAATTTGTCGTTCCACCTACTGGTATTATTGCCTCAGTCGCAGTTTCGATTATTATTGGCCTCACCTTTGGTGTCTATCCCGCAAAAAAAGCTGCCAAACTCAACCCCATCGAATCCTTAAGATACGAATAACACCACTATGATTTTTGCCACTCTCAAAACAGCATTAGATTCACTCCGGCACAATACCCTGCGCTCAGTTTTAACTGCTCTCGGTATTATCATCGGTACTGCGATGGTAGTGATCATGCTCTCAGTAGGGCAGGGGGTTAGGGCTTTGATCCTCAATCAGCTTTCGGACATCACTCCCGAAACCTTATATATAGAAGTCCAAGTACCATCAACCTCCACCGGAGTGGCACAAGACACCAACACGGCTGGCGGTATCGGTGGCGGCATCCAGATCCAGACCATGAAACATCGCGACCTCGAAGACGTTCTTGCTCACCCCAATATCGAAGCCGGTTATGCCATGAATATCGGTCAGGCTAAATTTCAAGTCGGAAATATCGAAAAAACCACCACTATATTCGCCGTCGGAGCGTCCTACGGTGAAGTCGAAAGTCTCGGCCTTACCTCCGGTAGATTTTACAGCGACACCGAAGACCGCTCACTCTCCCAAGTCCTCGTCCTCGGATCAGAAATCGCCGTAACACTCTTTCGCGGCCGAGAACCAGTCGGTCAATCATTAAAGGTCAACGGCCAAAATTTCAAAGTAGTCGGCGTGGCGGAAGAAATCGGCACCCAATTTTTTCTCCCCATGGACGAGATCGTTTATATCCCCAATCGCACCGCCCAAAAAAAAGTCCTCGGTCTCGACTACATCCAAGCGATGTCACTCAAAATGGTCGATCGCAATTTGATCGATGGTACTATCCGTGACCTCGAACGCATCATGCGCCGCAACCACAATATCAAGGATCCGGAAAAAGACGATTTCGTCGTCCGCACAATGGAAGAATCCATGGAAATCGTCGATACGGTTACCGGTGGGATTTCCCTTCTCTTGATCGCCATCGCCTCCATTTCTCTCGTGGTCGGTGGTGTAGGGATCATGAACATCATGTACGTAGCCGTGACAGAAAGAACTAAAGAAATCGGATTGAGAAAAGCCGTCGGCGCCAAACCCTGGGTGATTAAATTACAGTTCCTCGCCGAAGCAGTTTATGTTTCCGCTATCGGTGGAGTCTTGGGAGTCTTAATCGGTATTTTTATTTCCTGGCTAGTGAGTTTCATCGCTGGCTTATTTAATTTTGAATGGCCCTTCGTCATGACTTTTGATATTGCACTCTTTGCTTTTAGCATTTCCCTAGTATTGGGAATTATTTTTGGCTACGCCCCCGCCAACCAAGCAGCCAATCTCAACCCCATCGATTCCATTCGCAAAAATTAACTTTATTAAGCTTTTCTAAAGGGCAAAAATTTGACAAAACGGCATACTCCTCTATATTAAAAGTTAAGGCCCCTAATTCCTCATCATGAAAAACATTTTCAATAAATTTACCGCAGTAAGTTTCGTGCTTGCTCTTTCTCTGCAGTTATCTCTATCTGCTTTTGCCTATACAGATCTCACTCCTGAGCACAAGTATTATGAAGCAGTAGAATTCATCACCGAAGAAGACATCGTCGGCGGTTATCCAGATGGTACTTACCGTGCCGATCAAACACTCAACCGCGCCGAATTGCTCAAGATCGTGATCGAAGCCAATTTTAATGATAATCAATTTACCCCTTTTGCCGATGAGAGTTGTTTCGATGACGTTCCGGCCGGAGAATGGTTCACACCTTACGTCTGTTTTGCCAAAGACCTCGGAGTGGTCAAAGGTTACGACGATGGCAATTTCCGCCCCAATGACAAAATCAATTTGGTAGAAGCTCTCAAAATTTCCTTAAGCAGTTTTGGTTTTGCCGTCGAGGAGCTTGACCCCTGGTACAAAGATATCGTCGAAACAGCCGCCGGACGTAACTTTATCCCTATCGATTTTCAGCAGTTTTCCCAGGAAATCAGTCGCGGACAAATGGCCGAGCTCATCACCCGTATCCTCAAAGAAGACCGCAACGAGCTTAATGATTACCTCGGATATTTATCAGAATATCGAGTAAACTATTTCACCCTTTTCTACAATTTAGATGTCGAAAAATCTCCCTTTGAAGTCTTTAGAGATGAAGATTTAGAATTAGCCTTCCACTATCCCGCGCCTTGGGATACCCCTCAGCAATTATCTGAACCAGAAGATGCCGATTGGATTTTACAAATGGGCTCTAGCTCAGAATACACCTTGACCGCAGTAGCCAATGCTGATGATCCCCAGTTGCCTGATCTCATAATCGATCAGTTCTTGGTAGATAACTTGGATTTTTACCTTTATGAAGAAGAGGGGATTTGTACTGATCTAGTGGCCGCTATTGTCGGCGCTGAACATACTTTTTATTTAAGAGGTGAGTGCCTGGATAGTATTAGTGAACGGGAAGATTTCTTCCTCATTCTCAGTAGTTTGGATTTTTCCCCTTCACCAGAGTTAGATGTGATTGCTGATAATCCAGATACGGGCAATGGAGGAGACGATCCCTTACCCGAAGCTTCAGAAGGTTATGCTATCTTTGAAAGCCAGCCCTACAAATTTACCGTTGAATATCCCGATAATTGGTACTATTATGGCCGCGCCGGCACCGAAGACGGAGTGATCAGACACTACAGTTTCTACGCCGAAGATCCCTTCCCGGAAGAAGACACCACAGAACCTGCTGCACCTGAGGTAGCCGCTTTAGATGTCGTTACCCTAGCCGCTCCCAGCGGAGGAGAAACTGTCGCTGGTGGTATACTAATAGAAGAAGAGGGGACTGTCAGTATCTATCTCGAAGTCGGACCGCGCAAGTATCGCCTCACCGGATTAGTTGACTATCAAGAAGCTTTGATCCACATGGCAGAGAGCATCACTGAGATTACTGAGTAATTAAACACATTTTATGAAAAACGAAATCAAAAAAGGCATTCAAGCCTTTGTGCTTGTCCTGATAGTTTTAGTAGCCTTTCAAGGATTTGGTACAGTACCCGCCGGTCATCGTGGTGTTCTCTTACAGTTTGGTGCAGTTACCGGAACCATCCTCGACGAGGGGCTCTACTTTAAAATCCCTTTTGTTCAATCTGTCGAAAAGATCTCTGTCCGTATCAATAAGATTGTCAGTAATGCCGATGCCGCCTCCAAGGATCTCCAAAATGTCGAGGCCAACATCGCCCTCAACTATCACGTGGCCCCAAACCAAACCGCCTACATCTACCAAAATGTAGCTGCTAACTACGAGGACGAAATCATCGCTCCGGCCATTCAAGAATCAGTCAAAGCTGCCACCGCCCAGTTTACCGCCGAAGAACTAATCACTAAACGTACCGCCGTGAGAGATATGATGAGAAACAGCTTGGTCGAAAAATTAGAAAAACGTGGCCTCGTTATCGACGAATTTAATATCGAAGATTTCAGCTTTAGTGAATCTTTTGATAATGCCGTAGAAGCCAAAGTAACCGCTGAACAACAGGCCCTCGCCGCCAAAAACAAACTGGAACAAATCAAATTTGAAGCCCAACAAAAGGTCGAAGCTGCCAAAGGTAGCGCTGAAGCCATCCGCATCGAAGCCGAGGCCCTCAGTCAAAACCCTCAGATCTTGGAATTAAGAGCAATCGAAAAATGGAATGGCATCCTCCCACAAGTTACCAGCGGAGCCGTGCCTCTAGTCAATCTCAATAGCTTCCAACAATAATCGGTGAGTGCACTTAAACAAAAACGCGACCAAATCTGGCAGGAGACCGAGTCCCAAGGTGTCCTGCTTTGTGCTGTCACTAAAGGCCATAGCCTGTCAGAATTAAAAACTCTCCTCCAAGATCTACCTGATCTGCGAGCCATCGCCGAAAACCGCTGGCCCGACTGCGAAGAAAAATTCCTCTATCTGGAAGCCAACCACCCCCAAATCGAAAGACACTTCATCGGCCCCATCCAAAGCAACAAAATCCGTAAAATAGTCCCCCTAGTAGACACCATCCAATCGATCGAAAAAATCAAACATCTAAAAAAAATCAATCAAGTTGCCACTGAACTCAGTAAAAAGATCAATTTTTTTATACAAATAAACATTTCCCACGACTCTCATAAGAGTGGCCTCTCCCCCAAAGCCCTCCCAAATTTCTTGGCAGAACTCCAAAAACAGCAAGCAGCAGGCAATCTAAAAAACGTCAACCTCCAAGGCCTCATGACCATCGGCCGCCAGGCCCCGGACCAAGAAGTATTAAACTACTTCCAATCTATGCACAATTTATTTATACAGACAAAGTCAGAGCTCCCAAAAAACAACAACCTCAAACACCTCTCCATGGGCATGACTCAAGACTACCCCCTAGCCCTCCAAGCCAAAACCACCCTAGTCCGCATCGGCAGCGGCTTATTCTAAACAAAAACCTCAATTTTACCCTTGACTAAAAAAGAAAAATAGGTATAATTAACGGCTATCAACAAAACCTTCGGGGCGTTGTTGATAGTGACCTTTATCAACCAGCGAAACAAATCCCGATTTTCGGGATTTGATTCGAACACACAACCAATAGCCACGACCAGGAGGTAGTGATGGCGGACGACAGTACACTCAGAAGCATGCTCACAAGATTAAACAAAGAGGTGAAAAGACTCAAAGAGGAAAACGACGGGTTTCGAAAGAAACTGGGGAAAAGTATCCACCCACTTTTCGTGGGAGGGCTGACCCTGGTGATCGTTGCCGTAGTAATCGGAATCGATTTTTACTTCTTTCGCAAGTTCCGGCCGATGAATTGGGGATTAGGGGGCGGTATCGCCGTCCTGATTTCCCTTTTTATTCAGAAGATTTTTTCTCTTCTGCGTCGATCAGCTCCATATATTGCAGAGCATTGGAGGCTGATAACCGGAGTTGTTATCTCAGCCTGCGGGCTGGTCCTTTCGGCCTTTGGGACGAAGGGGCTTGAAGGATGGCAGTGGTGGATGGCATTCATCTTTTCCACCGTCTCCTTCTCGGTACTTGGCTACTCCTTCGTGATCTGCGGTATTAGGGTTTTTCTACCCAATGACCACGAGACTGCCACCTTTAGGGGATACAGGCTAGATCCAGACAACGCATCGAAGGCATTTATGAGCTTTACTCTCAGTTTAGCTCTTGCCTTCGTTTTCCCCATCTGGGAAAATTCCGCCCTTTGGAGGTTGCTAGGGAATATCGCTGCGTATGGCATATTCTCATTCAGCGTCTCCTTCGTCGGGTACTTTTTGACTATGGTCTTCGAGGTCATACGAAAGGTTTTCGGCGGAATCGGGGCTTCTCTAAAAAATACTATCCTTACTCTCTCCAAAGAGATCTCGGAAAGTCATAAAGGGGAGCCTCTCATCAAGAAGATTCTTCGCATCCTGACCATGATCTGCTCAACCCTGCTCTTCGTCATCCTCTGCTATATTTTCTGGCCGAGGGATGGGGCCAGCTGGGTCCTCTACGTTATCGCAGTGATGATTTCGATCATCGCTGCAGCTGGATTCTACCTGGTTGAGTCGCTATGGCTCAGCCGGTCACTGGACCCCAATGCCACAACGGGTCAGCTATTCAAAGCTTGTCTTGCGGCACTACTGTTCGCCACATTCACAGGCGGGCTTACGTTCGCTAAAGTCTATGAGGCGGCATCGGACAAGCAGATGTTTGCTGATGCTAAGGCCTCAATCATTGAATCCATGAACAACTACATGGGGGTAACGGCAGCCAAGGCTGAGCTATTCGCCCAACATGCCGAGACTACAGAGGAGCGGGACCGCTATCTAAGCGCCATCAAGGATATGGAAGATGGCGTGCAAATAGCTGAACAGGCGAATAGCCACAAAGAGATAGAAAACGCTGTCTCCCAGTTCCGAGCCGGTGGTGAGCAGGTAGTGATTACCTTGGATCTCCAAGACAAGAAGGAGAAACCATTGGATAAAGTCACTACTCCACCACAACCCACTACAACCGAGCTAGCAGCGCATGCCATCGGAATCAATAAGATAGATGGGATCGGCAGCTATAGCGGCGCAAAAATGATCGCCCTATTTGCTACCTTTCTCATAGACTTTTTGATTCCATTCTTTGGACTCTTTCTGCGCCTAATCGGCGCACACGAAAAGAGTTCAACGACAGCCTCGGCAGTTTTTGTAGATAGCGGAGTTCACGTGAGCTCTGTTAATAGACGAAAGAAGCAGTGCCTCGT
>CAYMGN010000019.1:0-17905 GCA_964389995.1 uncultured Candidatus Peribacteria bacterium
ATGGTGATACAATTAATATCGGTGGTACCGCTAGTGATGAAGGTAATGTGATTAGCGGCAATGGCGATGACGGAGTGCTTTGTAATGCCGGTGCCGGTACGGATTGTAATTTGGATGGCAATATTATTGGTTTAAATGCTGCTGGGGATACTGCGAGAGCAAATAGTGGTGCCGGCGTACAGGCTACTTCTGGCAATGTCAATATTGGTTCCGGTGTCGCTGGTGGACGAAATGTGATCAGTGGTAATGCCGAAGCTGGGGTCAGAACTAGTGGGGGAGTGGTGGAGATTTTAGGTAATTATATTGGTTTGAGCAGTGACGGTGAGTCGGCTATTGGCAATGGTGCGGATGCTTTTGTGGCCAGTGAGTTTAACTATGGTGGGATCTTGATCGATGATGGTGACGTGACTGTTGGTGGTGGAGATGTCACTGATGCTAATTCGCGCAATGTGATTTCCGGTAATAGTGGTCACGGAGTTTTGGCTCTCAAAGGAAACGGTTTAGAAATTAGTGGTAACTATATTGGAGTAGATAAGGATGGTGATACTGATTTGGGTAATGTCCTTGGTGCTGACAGTCAGAGTGAATATAATGGTGCGGGGATTGCTTTAGTGGATATTGCGGGATTTACTGTTGATGCGACGGTGATTGGTGGGGCATTGGCGACTAATAGAAATGTCGTTTCCGGTAATGCCGGTCCAGGTTTGGCTATCTTTCATTATCTCGGTGGTGCCTTTGCCGATGGTGGAGGTCAAGACTGGACTGGGGGTGAAGTAAAAAACAATTATTTTGGTGTTGCTGCCGATGGCACTACCAGTTTGGCTAATGATAGCAATAGTATAAGAATTGATTCTAATGATACGGCCTTGATTGCTGACCTCAGTATTGGTGGTTCAGAAAACATCATTAATAACGATAATGCAGTCGGTGTTTTGGTAGAAGACGTAACGCTGACGAACGAGGGGACTTTGGAGGACGATAATACCTGGACTGACATTGCTTCTCCAGCGAATTTGTTTTATGAAATTTATACCGGTGGTGTTTTGACGGCTTCCGCTCCTGAAGTACAAGCTAGTAGTGGTGGGGGTGGTGGTGCCGGTCCTGGGTTGATTGGTGCGGTGCCAAATCCATCAGTGGATTCAGCGCAACCTGAGGCGGTTGAAGAAACGGAACCAGTTAACGAACCTGAAGTGCAGCCAGAGCCTGAATTAGAGCCGCAACCAATTCCTGAGACCGACGTGGAGCCAGAATTACAGCCTGAACAAGAAAATGAAACAATTTTTGAACTTCCCAATCAGAATACTGAGCAAGAGGTCTTACAATCAGATGAAGAGCAGGAGGACCTTGGCGAGGTAGAGATTGAGCAGTCGGTTGTTGTTGATGAGGTTGATTTTGAGGGAGAAATCCTTGGTGAGATCATTTTAGATCCGCTTGAAGATTTTGTTCTTAGTGGGGATCTCTCAAAAAAAGAAAGGGCCACAGAAATATTTGATCAACAAATTAGATCAAACTTTAGTGAAGCTTTAAAGTCTAGAAATTCGGTCGATCTTTATTTAGGAAATGGTCGATATCTTAATCTGGATGAGACTGATATCGATCAGATCGAAATCGTTCTGACACAATTTGCTACGGAAGAAGAATTGGCCGAAGCGCGGTTAAGAGCAAGAGGTGGTGGCAAGTTGTTACTTGAAGTAGATGGTTCTACTGATTTCGATGACGATAATATTGCTGATCTCTATCAAATACTAAATGGTTATCCTTTGCTTGACCCCGATCCGGATAATGATGGTTTGAGCACTGCGGATGAAATCTATTTTGGATTAAATCCACTGGAGGCCGATGAGGAAAGAGCTTTGCCTCGTGTTACCAATTTGCAAGAATCAGAGGTAAGCAAAAATCCTTCGATTAGGATTGAGGCTGATGCTCAAGATATGGTCGAAGTGTTTTTGGCCCCTGTGGATTGGGATGGCGCAGATAAAGAAGCTCTCCTAAGCCTCGGTGAAGTAGAGATTGATGAAAACGGTAAGGGTGAATTAAGCGAATTAGAGTCTTCGCTCCCGTCGGGTCAGTCAAAATTGGTAGTTTATGATTCTGCTGGGAATTATGGTGAAGTGGTGGAAGTAAGAGTGGCTGAAGACGATGATTCTTTGGGCTTGGACGAATTTAAGTTGAGTGAACAAAATGGCACTGATCGTTTATTGATGAATGGTGTTGTGGAGCCGGGGACAGTAGTGTTTGTCACTTGGAAGAGTGTGCATTTTGGCTCTGTTGTGCTTTCTGATGCCAATACCGGTGAGTTTAGTTTAGAAGCGCCGGCGCAATTGGATAATGGAGAGCATGAGGTTGTGGCATATGTCTTTAGTCTCCAAAGGAACTTTATCGGTAATTTTAGCAAGCAGGGATTTACTCAGTAGTTCTAATTTGATAGATTAGGGTTAAGCCCGATAACTTATTCCTAAGCCTATGGCTGGATCAGACTCAGACAGCTCAATCATTGATTTACGGATGGAGAGTGACGACCCCGATTTTCGTCTGCAAAAAATAGATGATACAGAAGTAGAAAATTTAGCCCATGATATTGAAGGGTTGGTGGCTAGTTCTAAGGATATGGTAAAGGTAAAATTTGATAAATTTGTCAATCTGGTAGCCGGTCATGACTTTGAAGAGTTGATCGAAAAATACCGTGGAGAAAACGTGATTATGAGTACTGACTTGTTGACGGACTTGGCCAATGTGCCGGCGCAGGATGATGAACGGAAGATTCCTTTCTTTTTTATCGTTGGCTTGGTGATCGGGATTGCTTTAACTTGGATTTTACTTAAATAGACTTATGGTTCAACTAAAATATCAGCGAGTTTTACTCAAAATATCAGGAGAAGTTTTGGGTGGCAGTGATGGTGTCGGTTTAGATGGCAAGGTTTTAGATGAATTAGCGGCAGAAATCAAAGATTTGCAGGATATGGGAGCGCAGGTGGGAGTGGTAGTTGGTGGAGGCAATATCTGGCGTTTCCGCGATTTTCAACATTTGGATTTGCCACGGGTGACTTCGGATACGATGGGGATGATGGCTACGGTGATGAATGCTCTTGCTTTTGAGTCAGCTTTGCAGGATCAGGGTGCGGAAGTGCGGGCGATGAGTGCTTTTTCGGCGCCGAAGGCGATGGAAGACTATGTGCCTAAGCGAGCTGCTCATCATTTGGATAAGGGGAAAATCGTGATATTTGCCGGAGGTACTGGTAGTCCTTTCTTTACTACCGATTCGACCGCTGCTTTACGGGCATTGGAGATGCAGTGCGATATTTTGTTAAAGGCGACTAAGGTCGATTATGTCTATGACAAAGACCCGATGAAACATGATGATGCCCAAAAATTTGAAGAAATGACCTTCGATCAAGTGATAGACCAAAAATTAGGGGTGATGGATTTGACTTGTGCGTCGCTTTGTCAGGAAGGTCAGATGCCAATGATGGTTTTTAATCTCACAGTCAAAGGCAATATGGCTAAGGCCGTTAAAGGAGAAAAAATAGGTACTTTAATAAGTTATTAATTTTCATTTAATCAATTTTTTATGAGTGTACAATCCGCAATTTCTACAGCAGTGTCAGAATTTAACAAGGCAATTGAGCATCTCAAGGAAGAGTTTTCTCGCTTGCAGATTGGTCGTGCCAGTTCGGCCTTGGTCGAAAACGTACCGGTGGAGGTTTATGGTAATACTCAACCGCTAAAGGCTGTTGCCAGCATCACAATTCCAGAGCCGCGTACTATCACTATTCAACCATGGGACAAGGGTAATTTGGCGGCGATTGAAAAAGGGATTGTCGGTATTGGCATTGGTCTCAACCCTGTAAATGATGGTAATTTTGTGCGCATTAATATCCCACCATTGACTGAAGAAAGGCGTAAAGAATTGACTAAAAAAGTCGGGGCCCTTGCTGAAGACGCAAGGATCAGAGTGCGTAATGCTCGTACAGATGCTCATAACGAATTCAAAAAATTAAAAACCTCTAGTGATATCACGGAGGATGATTGGCATGATGCGGACAAGGATCTACAAAAAAAAGTGGACGATGTAAATGATAAGATCGCTGAATTGGCCAAGAACAAAGAGCAAGATATTATGACAATTTAAATTATAAATCATGGCTGGTATTTTACTGACAATTATTGCGTTTTTAGTTATCTTTTCTATCTTGGTGCTAGTGCATGAGTGGGGGCATTTTTATGCAGCAAAGAAATCGGGTATTAAGGTAGAGGAGTTTGGTTTTGGTTTACCACCTCGGCTCTGGGGCAAAAAAAAGGGAGAGACAATCTTTTCAATCAACTGGATTCCTTTTGGTGGTTTTGTGAGGATGCTTGGTGAGGATGCCACAGATGAAAAATATCTAAAAAACGAGCGTAGTTTTATCGCTCAGTCAATGAGAAAGCGTGTTTTTGTGATTACGGCTGGAGTGATTATGAATTTTATTCTCGCCTGGTTTTTATTGACTATTGGTTTTAGTTTTGGGATGGAGCCGATTTTGACACCGGAGGAAGTTTTGCCGGCGATTAATAGAGGTCAAATTAGTCTTGAGGAAGGGGCAAAAATTAAAGAGGTGAGAGAGGATAGTTTGGCTGCAGATTTGGGTTTCAGAGATGAGGATGTATTGGTTAGTTTTGAAGATAACCGAGTAGATTTTGATTTGATTTCTGCTATTTCTGCTGACCCTGAGGGAACTTACAAGGTGAGACGTGGTGAAGAAATATTGACTTATGAGTTAGTGGGAAATCAGTTGACTGATTATGATCCTGCCAGTGGACTTGGCTTAGAATTCTATGATTTAACCTTGATTCCGCGGGTAAAGATTTTTTCTGTTGATGAAAACGGTGATTCCTTTAAGTATGGTTTGCGCTCTGGTGATATTATTCTCGGAATCAATGGGACGGAGGTATTTTTTGTCCAGGATCAAACCGACTTGGACAATCTTCAAGGTTTTGAGTCCTTGGTGCGAGGAGAGGATACCGTCGAGTACGAGATCTATCGTAATGGGAGGATTTTACCGATTTTAGTAGAATTAGAACAAAGTAGGCGAGTAGTACTGTCAAAGGTGTTGCTTGGATCGCCTGCTGCAGAAGCCGATTTGCGAGAAGGAGATGTGATAGTTTCCGTAAATGGTAATTTGGTCGAAGACAGTGAGGAATTAATCAATTTTGTCGAAGCCAATGCCGAGTCAGAAATTGCTTATAGGGTAGAAAGAGATGGCAATCAATTTAATGTAGAAATTCAACCGGAGGATGGACGTATTGGAGTGTTGCTGTCAGAGCTGATTTCATACGGGTCTAATAATGATTTGAGTGTCTATAGTACAGATATGCTTTCATCGGTTACAGAGATCGAGTCAGAGCAGTATTCCATTTTGGAAGCGCCATTTAAAGCATTTTCCGAGTCTGTACGGCTAGCTGGGTTGACTGTGAAGTTATTTGGTGATGTGGTTGGGAGTTTGTTTGTTGATGGGGAGGTTCCGGATACCGTTGCCGGACCAGTAGGGATTGCTATGTTGACTTATGATTTTGTTCAAGAGGGCTTTATCTCTCTTTTGAGGTTTATGGCCTTGCTATCCTTGAGTTTGGCCGTTCTGAACATTCTGCCTTTTCCTGCTCTCGATGGTGGACGACTGTTGTTTATTGTGATTGAGTTTGTTATTGGTAAACGCGTAAATCAAAAATGGGAGGCTGCTGTTCACATGGTGGGCTATCTCCTTTTGATTGGTTTGATCATTGCTGTTACCTACAATGATATACTGCGTCTCTTTAGTTAAGAGCTTTTTATTTTTCTTTAGATTAAGGCCTGCCATTGTGGTGGGTCTTTTTTTGTTGTTCAGATCTTCAACCCTAAACTGCTGTAGAAATTTTTTTCAACATATACTTTTTCTACTTGAGTGGTTTGTCAAGATTGTGGTGAGGTGTTAATTGTCAGAGGAAGCGAAATGTGATGGAATATGGATTTTTTTCCAAATCTAGTGTGAACAAAAAAATTTGATCACAAAATATGGATTGGTGGTGGTGGGGGATGTGAAACTTGTAAAAAGGGGGGTGGGCGGTTAAGGTAGTTACAGAGTTTTCAAGGGCAACGAAAATCTCATTCTCAATAAAAGAAAAATATTTCGGTCTTCTACTTTCGGGGGAAGTGGAATAAGCCTTCTCAAGCTTTATTTCTTACTTTTTAATCCTTCGCTTTCCTATGTCTCAGCAGCACAAAGAACTTTGGGTCTCAATCCTTGAGAGACTAAAACCAACTATCCAAAAAGCTAACTTTATTACTTGGTTTCAACATACAATGATTGTGGAAAAAATGGGGGACAAGATTACTCTTGGTCTGCCGACACCTTTTGCTTACGACTGGGTGATGAAAAAATATGCCATCAAACTTCTACAAGCTGCTAATGAAGTTGATGCTACTATTAAGGATATTGATTATGAAGTTTGTAGTCGTTTTTCGGAGAAGGACAATAAGGAAGCGATCAATGTGAACGATCTTTTTAAGGACGATAATAAAAAAGTAAGGAAGGTAAGAAAAGCTAATGAAGTAAAGGTTAGTCGTGGTCGTGCTGCCGAGCCGGTATCCAGTCGTATGCTCAATGATCGCTATACATTGGATAATTATATTGTTGGTTCAGATAACCGACTTCCTCACGCGGCTTCTGTTGCGGTCGCTAATACTCCGGGTGGGATTTATAATCCTCTCTATATATATGGAGATGTTGGACTAGGTAAGACTCATTTGGTACAAGCAATTGGTAACGAAATAGTGAGAAACTATCCGGATATGGTCGTGAAATATATTACTGCCGAAAAATTTGTGTCGGAAGTCGTGGAAGCGATTGGTAAGAGAAATACCGCTAAATTCAAACAACAATATCGCAATGTGGATTGTTTGCTGATTGATGATATTCAGTTTTTTGCTCGTAAACATTCTTCACAACAAGAGTTCTTTCATACTTTCAATGAGCTCTACGACATGAACAAACAAATTGTTCTTACTAGTGATCGACCACCAAATGAATTGGATGATCTCGATGACAGACTAAAAAGCCGCTTCGGTATGGGGATGGTAGTGGAATTACTCTTTCCTGACTATGAGGCGCGTTTGGCGATCTTGCAGCAAAAATGCCAGGAGTTTGAAGTGATTATTGCTCCAGAAGTTTTGAGTTTTATTGCCAATAATGTTCATCAAAATGTCCGTGAACTCGAAGGAGTTTTGAGGCAAGCAATTGCCGAAAGTCAACTCTCTAAGAGAGTACCGACAATCCGTTCAGTAGCGGAAATTATCAAAAGGCTCAACAAAGCACAGGATATTATTGGTTATGATATCGAAAATAAAGCGCGCTCTGCCGCAAAGACTACCGATGAGGTCCAAGATATTGTGGCCAATTACTTTGGTATTTCTATCGATGACTTGGTGGGGAGTGGTCGTAAAAAAGAATTTGTAGTGCCCAGACAGATTTGCATGTACTTGATCAAGAATGAATTGGGCTATTCTTATGAAAAGATTGGTTGTGATTTTGGAGGGAGGAATCACACTACAGTTATGCATTCTTGCAATAAAACTGCAAAGAAGCTAAATACCGATTTGAATCTAGTTAGAGATGTTAACGCAATTAAAGCGGAGATGGGTCTCTAAAAAACATTTACAAAGTCCGGTTATTTGTTTTACAATATGCTTTGATTTCTTACTTTTAGATTATGCGATATCGTTCGACATACTCGAGCTATGCGTCCAGAAGAAGGAGAAGGTCCAGTGGGGCCTCTAATTATCTCGGTCCATTTTTGATTTTGATTACCATTGGTGTGATCCTTGTTTTAATATTCAATCTTTGGAAAATTATTTTTGGTGGCGGCGATAATTTCGATGCCTATATGCATTTTGTTGAGGGCAGCGCTAAGATCCGACCATGGAATACAGAAGGTTACTCTACTCAGAGTTCTGATTTAGTGATTAGACCTGGAGATCAGGTGATTACTTCTGCTGATGCACGGGTGATTGTAGAGTTTTTTGATGGGACGATTATGAGGATGGATGGTAATACAGAATTAACTTTTCAGGAAATCGATGGTGAAAGCGACGAACCAGAATTATCAGTGGTGCTTTCTGAAGGTAAATTGTGGTTTAATAAAGTTTATAAAGATACCAAGGACACTAATTTGACCGTGGTTCTTAATAATGTGGAAGTTCAGGCTGATAATAGTAGTATCTTTTCTGTAGATAATGACTTTGATGAAACCGTGCGTGGTATCCATGGCGACGATGTGGTGGTGGATGTCAAAAATCCTGACGATGGTAAGGTGGTGGATTCTGAAACGATTGGCGTGGGGCAAGAAATTATTTTGACTAATGGTGTTTTGAGGAGATATTGGCAATATGAAAGTCCCGATGCTATCACCAAGATCTCAGATGTTTTTGAAAGATCGGACTGGTATTTGTGGAATATCGAAGAGGACGAGTCTCCAACAAGGTTTAGAAAGGATGATGACGCAGAAGGTCAGTTTGTAGAAGTCGAGCCAGTTTCCGTTTCTGAGACTGATCCTGGTGATGAGGATGAAGAAGATGAGGAAAACTCAGAAGATGATGAAGAAGATGAGGATACAGCGGATGATTCTGAGGATGAAGAGGTTGAGGATCCGGAAGAAGATGATGAGGCTGAAGTTTCTGGGAATTTGAGTGCTCCGTCTATTTCATCTGTAGGTGGTAGTTCCGGTTTAAATGATGATGGCCTCTATGTTGTTTCCTCCGGTAGTTTGGCAACTTTGCAAGGCTCTGTCCAAGGGGCGGCTAAGGTAGTAGTCAATGGTTACACTCTACAGCAATTTACTCCAGGAAGCTCAAGTTGGACTTACTATGCCAACGCTGATTACGGATACATGCAGCCTGGTGAAAACACTTATAGAGTACATGCTGAAGATGCGGATGGTAATAAGAGTGAGGAGTTGGTAGTAAAAGTACTCTATCAAGTTCAGGATTCTGGTGTGGTGAGTGATCCTGAACCAGAATCAGAGCCGGAAGAGGAAACTCAAACTGAAACAGAATCAAATACAGACGACACTCCAGAAGAAACTCCAGAACCGGAAGTAAACAATGAAGATCACGGATCATTGCTCAATGGTGGTGGTCAATCTGATCCCGGATACGAATCCTCAGAAGAACGATTTTTTTAAAGAGTCTATTGAAGGTGTTTAGCTCTATTGAGATTATGCTCTTCGTTGGTGCGTGAGTATATTACTTCACCGGTGTCGAGGGTGGTGAGGTAAAACCAGTAGTCATTTGGCTCACGGTTGTAGGCGGCGTCGATAGCATCAATGCTCGGATTGGCTATTGGTCCTGGTGGGAGGCCGAGATTTTTTCTAGTGTTATAGGGCGAATCAATTTGTAATTCTTCAGCCGTGATGATGCGGTCGTCGGTGATATAGAGTAGTGTGATGTCCGCACCAATGGTCCATTGGTTTTCTAGTCTGCGCCAGAGTAGGTCAGAGACTAGGCGACGGTCTTCTGGCTGAAAGACTTCGGTTTCGATGATTGATGCCATTGTTATGAACTCTTGTGTCGTATAATTACGATCTAAGTCGCGATAAGGCTCAAATTTATTTTGAAAATTTCTTAGGGCGGTATTGATTAGTTGCTCGGGAGTGAAGCTTTTGTTGTCTAGGAAATAAGTGTCGGGATAGAGGTAGCCTTCGAGAGGATATTCTAGTGAGGCTTGTTCTTCGGCGTTGAGAAAATCCCACTGGTCCCAATCTTGAAAGTCTTGTGTTGCGCTAATAAATTCTCCAGCTTCAATTAGGTTTGCTTCGGTCAGTCTTTGGTCGATATCTCTAATGTTGTGACCTTCCAAAATAGTAAAGGAGATTTGATCAGCGACAGCTGGATTGCTCAAAGTTTCTGTGATTTCAGCGATGTTCATGCTTTGTCGGAGGATGAAATTGCCGGCGAGAATTTCTTGGTCGAGGTCATTGAGTTTGATGTACCAATAAAAGGCGTTATCACTTTTGACTAGGTCAGCGTTTTCGAGATTTTTGGCGATTGTTTTGATGCCAGTACCAGGTTCAATGACAAAGTTGAAGTTTTGATTGTTGTCGGGATCTACCGGTTTTTTGAGATTTTGATGGTAAGAAAAAGCAATTAACGAAATTACCACTAATAAACTCACGATTACTAGAGTGATTTTTTTACGACGCTTTTGTTTTTTCTTACGCTGAATCCACATGAGGAAAGTGTTTAAATTTAACTACCGAGTCCAGGAAGGTTAAAATCTCCCATTACGTCTTTCATCATGTCTGCTCCGACTTGTTGAGATTTTTTGATAGCTTTGTTAAATGCCTTTTCTAACTTTTCTCCTAGTTTCTTGGCGTCATCCATTGCTTCCTCGGAGATAGTTACGTTTTGTACTTCTTGTTCGCCATTGATGATTATAGTGACACCCTCAAATTCAGCTTCGATATGAGTTTTTTTCAGTTTTTTCTTGATTTGCCTTGCCTGTTTTTGCAATTTGTAGAGGTCTTTAGCTTTGTCGAACATGTAATTTGAGTTAGTATACAGATTCTATTTTAACGATTTATGAGCGATTTGCAAAGTAAAGAGGGATGGATTATTATGTTTCTAACTTATTCCTAAATAAAAAAAATATGAGAATGCTAAGCAAGTCTCGTTTGTTGACTGCTATGGTCAGCGCATTGGCTGTTTGCGTCTTAAGTATGCCTGCTGCTTTTGCGGCTGGAGGGGATGGAGCATCCTCAAATATAGAGCTTTTAGATACAAACGGTAATGGAGAACCAGATAGAATTACTTTTCAAATCGCTAATCCAAATGGAGAGAGTTGGTCTCTGACTGGCGCTGCTCCTTATGGGATTTCAGTGACGCAAGATGGTGATGATATTACTGTCGATAGTGTGACTATTACCAGTGCTACTACCGCTAACCCGGTACTGGTACAGGTAGATCTTGATGAGGACGATGTTGATCTTTCAGTAAATACAGATGGTGTTAATAATTCTCCAGTTGAACTCATTTATACTCAAGGTAATGGAGGTACAAATTGTACGGTTCAGGATTGTATTACTGATGATACCGATGAAGAATTAAATGCAATTAATACAGGCGATAGCGATGCTACCGACACGGAGGCCGATGCGATGAAACCGGTGCCTGTAGAAGCTTATTTGTCAGATGATACGGATAATGGTCAGCTTGATGCAGTATTGATTGCTTGGTCTGAAAATTTGAATACATTGGCTGATGCCACAGGTTCTTTTTCTATCAGTTCAGCTAGTGATTTTGCTGCTTTGACTGAGGTTGATGCAGAATGTGGTAACAATGGTGGGACTTCTTTGGAGTCCGAGTGTTATTACGAGTTTACAACTACTACCTTTAAAACCGATATTGGTGATATAGAATTGGCATACAGTGGTGCGGGTGTGACTGATGGTACAAATACCGCTGATGCTTACACTTTTACTTCGGCTTCTACAGTGCCATTTATAGATAATTCGGCGCCACATATGCTGGCTGTTGATTTTGGTACGACTGCTGTGAGTGGGATTACTTATAATTCTATCGAAATAGATTATAGTGAGCCTGTTTTACTTTCTAGAGATGCTAGTAGTGATACTGATATTGCCAATGGTAATTCAGCTGCTTCAACCGGTACTTTGGGTGCGATGACTACTGCCCGTCAGGTTGAAGGTCTCTTAAGTTGGGCTGCTGGTAGTGGTGGTGATCTTACCACCAATGCTGCTACTGATAATACTGTAGTTTTAAGTGCCGATGGTACTACTGTGACAGTCCTTTTAAATGGTCAAACTGCAGGTTATTTTGATTCTGGATCTACTGCTCCAACTACTCCGGTTGTGACGGTGATTAGAGATTTTGATGATTTGACTGATACTGCTGATATACCTGTTAGTAATGGTAGTAATCCAACGGAGACTAATAGTGCTTCTTGGGATGTAACTGCTCCAACAATTGCTACTACATATTCTTGTGATACTGATGGTGATGATGATGTTGATCGCATTCAGGCTGATTTTTCTGAAAGTATGTTGGATGCCTCTTTGACCGCCGGTAATTTTGAGGTCGATAACGATGATACAAATGATGGTACTGGAGAAGAAGTGCCTGCTTCCTTAAATACGGCAACTGGTGGATGTGATGGTAATGCTGATGATACTGATGCAAATGATGGAAAGGTGCGCTTCGATTTAACCACTGGTATTGCTGGCACCGATGCTGCTTATCTCCATCATGTTACTGCTGGTGCACGTGATTGGGCGGGTAATCGCTTGGCTACAGGAGATGCTCTTGGTACTGAGACTGATAAAGCTGGTCCACCACAAGTAACCGGTTTGGCTGCTGGAGCGGCTACTTCCAACAGTTTTGCTTTATCTTGGACTGCGATTGCTTCTAGCGATTTTGACAATTATAAGGTTTATTACGGTACTACTCCTAGTGTTACTAGTGCTACTGGTTCACTATGGGGTGAAGCCAATGATGCAGCGCTTGGTACTATCGGGACTACTAGTACTACCGTAAATGGATTGAGTTCTGCTACTAGCTACTACTTTGTTATTTATAGTGTCGATGCGGATGGTAATTTGAGTTTGGTTTCAACTGAAGTCAGTAAATTGACATCATCCGGTGGTGGAGGAACAAATCTGCTCTCTACGATTGGTAGTAGTGGTTCTGGTTCTACTACTAATAGCAATACTTCAAGTGATGATAATTCTTCAGATACAACTTCTAGCACTGATGTAGAAGACGTATTTACCGATATGGTTGGTCACTGGTCCGCCGAGTATGTACAAAAGCTTTATGACAAAGGAATCGTGGAAGGTCGAGCAGACAATAAATTTGAACCGGATGCTTTGGTTACTCGAGCGGAGCTATTAAAGATGGCTTTGGAAATGTACAGTTATTCTGCGAGTCCGGATGGCTCTTCTGGATTTACCGACGTTAATTCTGATCACTGGTTCTTTGGTTATGTTCGCACTGCCGTGCAAAATGGATTTGTAGATGGTTATGATGACGGTACATTCAAGCCAAACAATCCGATTTCTCGTGTTGAAGCTTTAGCTTTAGTGTTGAAGGTTGCAAAGATGGATGTTTCTGGAGTGACTGAGGCGACTTTTCCAGATACAGATGCCGAGGCTTGGTACAGCGATTTTATTTCATTCGCTGTCAACTTTGATATCGTTCAAGGCTATGCCAATGGCAACTTTGGTCCCACTGACGGTTTGACCAGAGGTCAAGCGGCTAAGATTATTGTCTTGGTTTTCGAACTCTAATTAGGATGTAAAATCAAGGGCCCTTCCAGTGAAAATCTGGGAGGGCTTTTTGTTTTTGTGGATCTTTTTGATATGATTAAATCAAATTTAATTTTTCCTATGGCTTTAGATTGTTTTTCCGATGCTGATTTAGAACGAGATCTTTATTTGGATAAATCTTTGGAGTGGGGAGGCGATAATCCAACTATCGATGGTAAAGATGGAAAGGAACGATATGTCATATCTCGACCTGAAGCTGGTAATCAAGATCATTTGAGACAGATAGTTGATCTACAACAGGCTGCTTGGCCTGAAGGATTAGCCTTGGAGCCTGATTGGATTGAGTATAATTTTGAAAATTTTCCTAATCTTCATGTGATAGTGTGTGATATGAGAGATGGTTTGAATATTGTTGCCAATAATGTTGTTGGTCGTTTTAATATGCCTAAAGGGGTAGGTCTAGACTTGAATGGTTTTGAATGGGATGAATGGTTCTTGGGCAATGATGAAGATGGTAATCGTTACTTAAATTCAAATGGTAATGTAGTTGAAGGGATTGATCTTGCCGTTCATCCGGAGCATAGAGGGCAAGGTCTTGCTAAGAAAATGTTTATGGCCCGCTTAAGGATTATTGCTGAGGAAAAACGAAGAGCCCATCAGGACCCGAATCAATCTAATATTGAAGAGGTTACTAATCAGTTCCGTAATGTTTTTTTTGGTAAGTATCTCTTAGAGAGGGGAGTCGATTATCTCAATACTGAAATTGATCCGAATCTGCTTAGATCGATGCATGAAGTCTATATAAATGAAGTTTTGAATGGTAACAGATTTGATCCTGTTTTGAGCGTGGGGAGTTATGTGAGAATGAGATTTGGAGAATTATTTGAATTGATTGAACCTAATGCCCATTGGGATGATCCAGAATCGGCTAATTATGGTTCTAGATATCGTTCAACTAAGGTTATAGAAGCAATTGAAGGGCTATTAGTCTAGAAGCTTAATATCGCATCAAACGTTGTATCCGATCACTCACCGGAGGATGTGTAGACCAGGCTTTTTGCCAATAAGAAACTAAGGCGGATTTTTTCTTATTTTTGATTTGTTTGAGTTCTTTTTGATGGAGACTGTGTCCGTCCTCAGTGGGGTCAGCGATGCAGAGGCCAGCCATGCTTGCCTTGCCATCTAAGGTTTCGAGTCGGGCATCTCCGGCGATTTTTTTGAGAGCGGAAGCTAGTGCCGGTGGATTATTGGAGAGGTGTGCGCCGGTAGCGTCGGCGAGGTATTCTCTTTCGCGGCTGAGGGCGAGACGGGTGAGAGTACCGATCATCACTCCCACTGTGACCATCAAAAATCCGATGATGGCGAGGATTGCTCCGGCGTTATTTTTATTTGAGCGATTGCTACTGCCGTAAAACCTTGATCGTAAGAGGATTTCTCCGACCATTTGGATTGCACCGACGAGTGTTACGGCCAACATCATTACCCTGATGTCGCGATTGAGGATGTGTCCGATTTCATGAGCCATTACCGCTTCTAATTCGCTTTTGTCGAGTTTTTCGAGGAGACCGCGGGAGATTGCTACTTTGGCGTTGAGGGGATTGGTCCCGGTGGCAAAGGCGTTGAGACTCATGTCATTGATGATGTAGATTTCCGGTGTTTTTGGTAGGCCGGCAGCGATGGAGACATTTTCTACAGTGCGATAGAGAGTGGCGTTTTCTTTTTTGGTAACCGGTTTTGCTCCAGCAAAGCCCATGACCATTTTGCTGCCAAAGAAGTAGCTGATCAGTGACCAGACAAAAACCCCAATAATCACCCAAAAGCCAATAGTGCTCATCAGTTCATTAGCTAAAGTAAGGGCAGTTTCACCTGCGCTTAGTTGATTACGAGCACTAGAATTGCTAAAAAGGACAGAAATTAAAATCCCGAAATAAGTAAGTCCGAGAATAATTAATGGAAAAATGAGAAACAGGTAGGTCGTACGCCAGCGGTTCTTGCGCATTTGTTCTCTGATCCCTAGGCCAAATTGGTCTTGTTTCATTATTGCTAGCTGTTAAAGTCTGCCTTTACTGGTTTTTGAGCAGCGGCAGCTTCTGATTCATCCAATTTAAAGAATTCTCTTTTCTCAAATTTAAAGATATTGGCAATTATATTGGTGGGGACGCTTTCGATGGCGGTGTTGTAGCTGTTGACAGTGTTATTGTAAAATCTGCGAGAAGCTTGGATTTTGTCTTCGGTGTCGGTTAGTTCTTCCTGGAGATGGAGGAAGTTTTCGTTCGCTTTAAGATCAGGGTAGTTTTCACTGACTGCGAAGAGTGATTTAAGGGTAGAAGTGAGCATGTTTTCCGCTTTGGAATGGTCTTCGACTGATTGGGCATTCATTGCTTGGGTACGTGCTTTAGTTACATTTTCAAAAACGTTTTTTTCGTGTTTAGCGTAGCCTTTTACTGTTTCTACCAAATTAGGGATGAGGTCGTATCGTCTTTTCAGTTGGACTTCGATCCCGCTCCAAGATTCGCGGCAGTAATTGCGTTTACGGACTAGTGAGTTGTAGAGGCTGATGACAAAAATCCCGAGAACGAGAATTATGCCTAAAATTATGTAAGTTGTGGACATGCTTTTTTATTATCAAATTTACTAGTTGGATATTAACATAAATTTTTCCCAGTGAAAATCTGCTCTTTTTTCTAAAAAAGTATTGCCTAGGGCTCAAAAATCCACTAGACTGGCCCAGGAAATTATTTTGATGTTTAAGTTAAATCATGGATACTATATCACTCGCAGTTCAAGCTCGCGATAAGTCACAAAGTGTTAAGTCTTTGCGCGAACAAGACCTTTTGCCAATTGAATTTTACGGTAAAGGTGTAGACAATCAGTCTCTCCAAATTGACTATCAGACTTTTAGAAGAGCATTTAAGGTTGCTGGTACCAATACGGTACTTGAACTTAAAGTAGACGATGACAAGGCGGTTAATGCGATTGTTCATGATGTTCATTATCATCCGGTGACTGACAAAATGACTCATGTTGATTTGATGAATGTGAGGATGGATGTGGCAATTACAGCTAAAATCCCGCTTCATTTTGTTGGAAGTGCTCCTGCGGTTACTAATCTTGGTGGTACACTCAATGTCAATCTCCATGAAATTGAAATTAAGTGTTTACCTAAATATCTTTTGCACGAAATCGAAGTTAGTATTGAACCAATTGTTGACTACAGTGTTGGTATTCGTATCGAAGATCTCAATCTTTCTGATAAAATCGAAATTCTCCATGATCCTGAACAATTGATCGTAGGTGCTGTTCCGCCAACGGTTGAAGAAGAACCAGAACCAGCTGAAGGTGAAGAAGGTATCGAAATGGGTGCTGAAGGTGAAGGTCCAGGAGAAGGTAATGAAGGGTCTGAAGAAGGCGAAAGTGAAGGTGGTGATGAAGAAAAATCAGAGTAAACTTTGATTATGTCTCAAACTTGGAAGGCGAAATTAGTTGCTATTTCTATGATCAGTACCTTTTTGATGGGATGTGATTTTGCTGAGCAGGAAGAAGAGTTAGTGGTGGAGGAAATTGATAGTTTGAGTTTTATGCTTGTGGATGAAGGGCTTTCTCTTGAGATTGTACCTGATTATGAGCGGGAAGTCTTGGTAGTGAGTTACATTGCTCCTGATTTGGAGATGGCGACAGAGGGAGAAGTTGGTGCTGAGTATTTTGGCGAGTTTCTAGAAACGGTGGTCTTATTGCAGTCAGAGGATTTTGATAACCTCGGTTCTGAGCCTGATGAAAGATTGCAATTGAAGCTTGTTGATGGGGATGAAGTGATTGACGCTTATGTCTATGAGCTTGTCAGTGCGGATGAAATTTATAATTTCTATACGGATTTTACTTTGCTTTTTCAGCTAAATGTTTATTAGGCTTTAGTTCTTGGGCTTTTTGTGGTATAATATATTAATGGATAATCGACCCTAAATGCCAGACGAACAGCCAAAAAAAGACGATGTGCAGCCGGTAAATCCCTTTACTGAAGGGAAAGAAGGGGCCTCTGAGTCTAGCGCTGCTCCGATTGAAGGAGAAGTGGTAGAGTCGCCTCAATCTAATAACGCTGGAGGCGATGCTGCTAATGAGCCGATTTCGGATGCTGGAGTGCCTGATCAGGTGCCTTTAGACGAATTTGACGAGAGTTTTTGGGATATTTTGGAGCAGGCGGGGATTTCTAAGTCTCGCTTTTTTCTGATTTTGTTTGTGATTTTAGTGGTGATTATCGCGCTGGTTTATTTTATTTTTGGTTTAGGTGGTGATGGAGATGGGGGAGAGGAGGAGCCGGAAGAAGAACCACCTACCGAAGAGGAAGTGGTGGATGAGAGTTATAGTGTGGCTGGCCTGGATTCGGTGACGATCTTGGGCTTTGAGTATAGCGATGAGGGGGTATTACGGGAGGTGAGTGATCTAGTGGTTTTGGGTACGGGGGGATCAACTGTGGGACTGATGTCAAATCTGGTTATTGGTCAACAGTTTGATAGTGAACGTGCGGATTTGGTTTATTATTTGCGAGTATTGGATGAAATGCAAAATGTCTATAATACTAATGTCTATGATCTTTTGGATCAATCTACGGATAGGAGAGATA
>CAYMGN010000020.1:0-17279 GCA_964389995.1 uncultured Candidatus Peribacteria bacterium
TTGCTACTCTGACAAAATCCGCCGTAACGGCATCCGTGTACACGACCTCTTAGAATGGGACCTTTTTGAAGAAAAATATCGTCGTAACTTAGAAACATTTAAAAAAATGTATGGCGAATTTGAATACGATGCAGAACAAGAACTATCAGAGCATAAAAAATATTTGGAATTCCTCAACGGAAAAATCAAAAGCACCGCTTACTTCCTCAATGAAAAAATCGCCGAAGGAAAAAGCTTATTATTTGAAGGAGCAAATGCCACTCTTCTTGATATTGACCATGGGACTTACCCTTACGTCACTTCTTCCAACCCTAGCGTTGGTGGATTAGTGACTGGTACAGGAGTGGCTGGCAATAAAATCCACAGCAGAATCGGCATCGTCAAAGCTTATACCACAAGAGTAGGTGGCGGCCCTTTTGCTACTGAATTGACCGATAAACTCGGCGAACAGATCAGAGAAAACGGAGGCGAATACGGATCCACAACCGGTAGACCTCGACGCTGCGGCTGGCTCGACACGATGGTCGTAAAATACTCGGTAATGATCAACGACCTCACAGCGATCAATCTCACAAAACTGGACGTTTTATCCGGAATCGAAAAGCTCAAAATTGCCACAAGCTATAAACACAAAGGAAAAACTGTAGAGGAAATACCAGCCAGCGAACAAACTCTCGCTGAGTTAGAAACCGAACACATCGAACTCCCGGGCTGGCAAGAAGACATCTCTCGAGCAAGAAAATTTGAAGACTTACCAGAAAACGCTCAGAAGTACGTGCTCAAAATCGAAGAACTGATAAAATGCCCCATCAAATCAATTGGCGTAGGCCCAGAAAGAGACGCTATGATCTTCAGATAATAAAGAAAATATTTGACAAAGAGCTAACAAATTAATACTTTAGTCAAGAAATATTCCCTTATATCACTAACCTATTAGACATGAGTGCAAAACTCTTTAGATCATTGGGGATCTCAATTTTAACCCTTGCCTTAGTCACAGGCTGTTCAAACATGCCGACCGACGGCGAACAAAATCCTGACTCCACTGAGAACGGCGAACAAAACGCCGAAACAAACTCAGGAGACAGTATTAGAATTGGTGGACTCCTACCATTAACAGGTGACGCTGCCGCTTACGGGCTACCAGCACAGGCTGTGGCAGAAATCGCTGTTGCGCAAATTAACGAGGCAGGAGGCATCAACGGCCAGAACCTCGAAATCATCTGGGAAGACGGAAAATGTACCGGTAATGATGCAGCAAACGCCGCACGTAAACTAATCGATAAAGATGGGGTTTCTGTAATCCTCGGAGCTTTCTGTAGTAGTGAAACTTTAGGTGCAGCTCCTATCGCCGAACAAGCCAATGTGGTGATGCTCTCACCCGGATCTAGTAGTCCAGACATCACTAATGCCGGAGACTATATCTTTAGAAACTATCCTTCTGACAGCTCTCAAGCAATTGTTTTAGCTGGCATCGCTCAAGAAGAAGGCTACGAAAAAGTAGGTATGATCACGGAAGTTAACGACTACACTGTTGGTATCGAAGATGCTTTCAGCGCAAATTTTGGTGGTGAAGTTGTTTCTGAATCTTTCCTTCCTGACGCCACAGACATGAGAACTCAAATCACTAAGATTGCCGGTGAAGACGTAGACATGATCTTTGTTAATCCTCAAACTCCAGCGAAAGCGGAAATCCTACTAAAACAAATCCAAGATCAAGGAATAGAAACTCCACTTTTCGGTAACGATGTTGTCGTTGGAGCCTCAGACCTATTAGAAAGATATTCTACTCTAACAGAAGGAATGATTGGCGCCATGCCTTTTTATGACGCTGAAAGCACCACCTTCATTGAACTAGAAAGTAGCTATCAAGAAAAAACCGGAGAAGACTCTCTCGCCTACCCTACTTACATGGCTACAACCTACGATGCAGTAATGCTGATCAAGGAAGCCATCGCCGCTAACGGTAACAACGCTGACGGAATCAAAAACTTCCTCTACGCAGTTGACGGTTGGAACGGACTCGCCGGTAGTCTCACCATCGACGAAAATGGTGACCCTGCTTCTGGACACAAACCAGTAATGGTCTCCGGAGGTCAAACATCCAACATCTAAGTCTCACAGAAAGAGCCTCGCCAAGAGGCTCTTTTATTTTGCACAATTTCTGCTAAAATCAAGTCATGGAAATATTACCTCAAATCCTCCTGATCGCTTTGATATCCAGCGCTATTTACGCTTTGCTGGCAGCTGGACTAACTCTAACTTTCGGCACACTGGAGTTTATCAACTTCGCCCACGGTGACATGGCAATGATTGGGGCATACAGTTTTTTTAGCGCCTATGTGATATTTGGCTTACCACTAATTGCAAGTCTCACAATCATGATCGTGTTCATGGCTCTATTGGGATTGTTAATAGAAAAAACCACTTTTAAACCAGTTAGAGACAAGCAAGAATTTATCCCACTTGTACTTTCAATCGGAGTAGCGATCATCCTTCAAGCATTTGTAACTATGCGTTTTGGCGGCAGTAGTCAAAGTTATTATCAAAATGCTGAAAGCTCTCAAATTTTTAGACTATTCGACGGACAACTAATAGTCACTTTACCGCAAATTATGATAATCACAGTTTCAATTTCACTTCTAATCGGACTGGGACTTTTTCTTAAATATTCTAAAACCGGTAAAGCAATCCGAGCAGTCTCTGACAATAAGCAAGTAGCAGAAATCCTCGGTATTAATGTAGATCGTACATTGAGCATCGTCTTTGTATTGGCAAGCATCCTCGCTGGCATCGCCGGAGTCCTCATCGCCTTTGACACTAGCCTCTACCCACGTATGGGTTTGATTCTAGGAATAAAAGTGTTTGCCGCTATCATTCTCGGAGGTGTCGGTAAATTTTGGGGAGCTATACTGGGCGCTTTAATTATCGGCTTTGGAGAAAGCCTCATTATCGGACTGACTAGCATCCCGGGCAGTTTTAAAGACTTAATTGTATTTACTATTTTTATTTCCGTAATTTTATTTAAACCTTACGGCATCCTCGGAGGTCGCAAGGAAGAAATCGAATCTCGATAATATGGACTTTGGATATCTCATACATATAGCTACTTCGATCGCCATCTATAGCGTAATCATTATTACCCAAAATATGATACTTGGTTACCTCGGCATTCTTTATCTCGCCCATCCCGCCATCTATGGCATTGGAGCGTACACGTATACAATCCTCTTAATGAAAGGAGTTAGTTTTTTTCCATCTATCTTTGCCGCCGGTTTTGTCAGCATGATCGTGGGCATCCTCTTAGCACTACCGACAATAAAACTGCGTAGCCACTACATCGGCATGACCACCCTCGCCTTTCTGGGGATTACTCATGGAGTACTTATTAATTGGACTGATTTAACAAGAGGCGCACTTGGTATACCAGGCATCCCACGACCAGTGATACTGGGCTTCAGCTTTAGCTCTCCGCTTAGTTTCTTTTTATTAGTATTGACGCTTTGTGTCTTAATCAGCTATTTGCTATACAAAATCCTCCACTCCCCTTTTAGCAAAGTGATAGAAATGATCAGAGAAGACGAAACTGCCGCCATATCCTTAGGCAAAAATACCATCAAATATAAAATCCAAGTTTTTGCAATCACCACTTTTTTTGGTGGAATAATGGGAGGACTATTGGCTTCATTCATCCAATTTATCCACCCCAATAACTACAACATGGATCAATTGATACTGGTGTTAGCAATGGTTATCGTTGGGGGCATGGCTTCATTTTGGGGCAGCATTCTTGGCGCAGCTATCATCACTTTGATTCCAGAGATGCTGCGCTATCTCAAATTGGCACCAGAGATAGATGGAGCGTTAAGATTTGCGATCTTTGGTCTCTTAATAATTCTTTTCATGCTCTTTAAGCCCAACGGCTTACTAGGCAAACGTACCAATGTTTTCTCAAAATAATTATGGAAGAAATACTCGAAATACAAAACGTCTGTAAATCATTCAATGGTGTCCACGCCGTTGATCGCTGCACTTTTTCCGTCAAGAAAAATAAAATCACCGGACTAATCGGACCAAACGGAGCGGGAAAGACCACTATGTTCAATCTCATTTCAGGCCTGATCAAAAGCGACTCCGGACACATCTACTACAATGATAAAGACATCACTGAACTCACACCTTACAAACGTGCTCTACTGGGAATCGGGCGTAGCTTTCAAGCAATTAGACTATTCCCGGAATTAACCGCCTTAGAAAACATCATCGTCGCTTTTCAAAATAATAAAGAAAAACTATGGCATTCCTTTACTCGTTTTAGACCTCATCAAAAAAACCTCGAACAAAGAGCGATGAAACTCCTGGAAAGCGTAAATCTCGAAGAAAAATCCAATCTCAAAGCTTATGAACTCTCATACGGACAAAAAAAACTAATTGAAATCCTCCGTATCCAAGCTAGTGATCCCAACCTCATCCTCCTAGACGAACCCACCGCCGGTATCAACCCAACTCTCATCAAAGAAATCACAAAAATCATCAAGGAACTGAACAAGAAAGGCAAAACAATATTTATCGTCGAACACAACATGCCCTTTATCATGGATATCTGCGAAGAAATTGTAGTCATGGATCACGGTACAAAATTAGCCGAAGGCAAACCAAAAGACATCCAAAACAACCCCAAAGTACTAGAAGCCTACCTAGGAACCAAAAGTGACCGCTAAAAATAAACTATGCTAGAAATCAAAAAAATCACCGCAGGATATGGCAATGGCCCAGACGTAATCCAAGATGTAGAAGTTTCAGTCAAAGAGGGAGAAATCGTCACTATCATCGGCCCAAACGGAGCAGGAAAATCTACAGTACTGCGTAGTATCTTTGGTATCACTGACGTACGAAAAGGAAGCATCGAATTTTTTGGAGAAGATCTAGTAGGCCTCCCGACAAAATCCATCATCACTCGACAAATCTGTTATGTACCGCAGGGCCGCAGCGTATTCCCCACCATGACAGTAGAAGAAAACCTACAAATGGGAGCATTTATCCGCAATGACAAAAGCGAAATCCAAAAAGAGTTAGCTTTTGTATACAGCCAGTTTCCCGACCTCTATCAATTTAAGGACACAGCAGCCAAAAAACTCTCAGGAGGTCAACAACAAATGGTAGCGATCGGCAGAGCGCTAATGATCCAACCAAAGCTCCTCCTCCTTGACGAGCCATCAATCGGCCTCTCACCAAAAATCACCGAAGAAGTATTTGAAAAATGCCTGGAAATCAAAAAAAACGGTACCGCCATCCTCATGGTCGAACAAAACGCCAACCTAGCCTTAGAATACACAGACCGCGGCTACGTCCTCGAACTCGGCCAAAACAGACTCTCAGGCAGTGGGGAAGACCTATTAAACAATAAAGAAGTCGGAGCGCTATATCTAGGCAAATAAACTATCTTGCAACTTTATCACCAATGTGATAAAAAATACTGGCAGCTTCAATCAGGGGTGCTTAGCTCAGTTGGCTAGAGCGTCTGGTTTACACCCAGAAGGTCGGGGGTTCGACTCCCTCAGCACCCACCAGAATTTTCACCCTAGCATAAAACCATTATCTTTCAGCCACTTTTCTTTTTCACGATAATCGGGCATCGCCTCCTCAACTAAAGCCCAAAACCTCTGAGAATGGTTGAATTCTTTTAAATGAGCTAATTCATGAACGCAAACATAGCGAAAGACCTCTCTCGGAGCAAACAGTAAATTATAAGAAATGTTGATATTGCGTTTATTACTACAACTACCAAAACGTGAATACATCCGCTTAAAACGCACCAAATTATACTTCTCCTTAAAGTGAAGCTCATTTAATTCCTTGACTACCGACTGGAGATATTCAGTCTGATCCTTGATGATGATTTTTTCGACAACATCTCTCACGTATTTATAGTCATTAATTTTGCCCTTTGCAAAAACAACTTTGATCTCCCCACTATTAGTAATGTGTTTACTGGTACGAGCTCCAGCACCTGTACTGAAGGCTAAATTATAGATTTTGTTATGAGTAACTATCGCCGCACCATCCTGATATTTCGGTCTTACAAATGAGCTTGTCGAAGATTTCTGCAACTTATCTTGAGCCCATTTTACAAACTTCTGATACATCTCCTCCCTCTTTCTACCTAATAAAAAACGACTGAGAGATATCACAACCTTCCCCTGCACTAAACGCACAGAGGAAGTACGACTTTTACTTTTCTTAATTTGAATCACAAATTCCTCACCATTTACCACCAGTTTATCTTCCCCCAGCGAACCACGCATTTTGATTACTTAGAATTACCAATCACTCCACCAAATACCCCACCGATTACCGCTCCTACACCCATTCCAAGGTAAGTGGTAAAGGCTAATTCGGGAAAATCAGTCGCTCCACTACCAACTGTAAAGGTCAAAACATGAATCAAGGAAGCAAAGACGAAACCGATTAAAATACCAGTAAATACGCCCAAGGCGCCATAAAGAAACACTTTTACAAAAGCGTCAAAAGAAGTTTTTTTTGCCATAGAAATGAAGGTTATAGTCTGGTGCCCAGGAGAGGACTTGAACCTCCACCCCGGAAAAAACGGGACAAGCCCCTCAAGCTTGCGTGTCTACCAATTCCACCACCTGGGCCCAATCTACTTGTAAATGTGGTCCCATTTTACCCTAATGTTGATTAGCAATCAACAACAGTTTTCATCGAACTATACTTTACTTCTCAATTGAGACACTTATAATAAAGCCGCATTCATAATTAGGTCATGAATCTACAATTACCAAAAAATCAAATCCGCAAGCAAATCCTGAAAAAACGGGTTGAAGAACCGCAAAATGATCTCCAAAAAGCAACAACTTCCATCATCAATAGGCTCAAAGAAAGAACTGAATTTAAGGAAGCCAAAAGTGTGATGCTCTACATCCCCATCAAAAATGAGGTAGACACGATCCCCTTAATAAAAGAATTTTCCGCAAAGAAAAAAATCATCATCCCGAGAATCAATGAAAAAGACGAAATCGAAGCTCACAAAATCCAAGGACTTACAGAATTAGAAACTGGCAAATTTGGAATCCCAGAAGCCAGTAAAGATGCTCCTCTGATTGATATTAACCAAATAGAGTTAATCGTAGTACCAGGTGTTGCCTTTGACTACAAAGGACTTCGTATCGGCTATGGCAAAGGATACTACGACAAATTCTTAAAAAAAATAAACTGCTATAAGATCGCTCTTGCCTATGACTTTCAGATCCTCAATACCGTTCCGCAAGAACCTCATGACGAAAAAGTCGATCTCATCATCACAGAAACACAAACAATTATTACCCAATAGTATCACTAATCATTTATCTATGAGCGCTATTCAAAACAGCGACCCTCAAATCTATCAGGCAATTGAGAAGGAAAAAATGAGGCAAGCGGAAGGTGTCGAATTAATACCATCGGAAAATTACGCTTCGGAAGCAGTAATGGAAGCCTGTGGTTCAATCCTTACCAATAAATATTCGGAAGGATATCCCGGCAAAAGATACTATGGTGGCCAAGAAAATATCGATACCATCGAAAACCTCGCTATCGAAAGAGCAAAAAAATTGTTCGGAGCTGAACATGTCAATGTCCAACCTTACTCTGGATCCCCTGCCAATACGGCTATTTACTTTGCATTACTAGAATTTGGTGACACAGTCATGGGCCTTAAACTAGATCATGGTGGACATATTACGCACGGATTGCCGATTTCTTTTTCAGGAAAAGCTTATAATTTTGTTCAGTATGAAGTGGATAAGGAAACTGGCCGTATCGACATGGATGCCGTGCGAGAAATGGCAAAAAAACATCGTCCAAAATTAATCATCGCCGGATTTACTGCCTATCCACCAGAAGTAGATTGGAAAGCCTTTAAAGAAATTGCTGATGAAGTGGGGGCTATCACCATGGCCGACATTTCTCATGTCGCTGGATTGATTGCCGGCGAAGCAATTAGCTCACCAGTCCCCTATTTTGATGTTGTATCCACCACTACCCATAAAACACTTCGTGGGCCGCGTGGCGCGATGATCATGTGTAAGAAAAAATTTGCTAAAGATATTGATCGCGCCGTCTTTCCGGGATTGCAGGGAGGCCCCCACGAACACGCTATTGCCGGTAAGGCAATTGCCTTTCACGAAGCTTTACAGCCCGACTTTAAAGACTATGCTGAGCAGGTAAAGAAAAACGCGATCCACCTTGGAAAAAAACTGACTGAAAGAGGCTTTGATCTCGTCTCCGGGGGAACTGAAACACATCTACTACTTGCGGATCTGACAAATAAAAACGTACCCGGGAAAATTGCTCAGGCAAGACTTGATGAAGTCGGGATTACTCTTAATAAAAATACTGTGCCATTTGATACACGGTCTCCATTTGACCCTTCGGGGATCAGATTTGGGACTCCTGCCATCACCACTCGAGGAATGAAAGAATCAGAAATGGAAAAAATCGCCGACTGGATCGATCGAGTAATCAGCAACATTGAAGACCTAGAACTACACAAAAAAATCAAAGAAGAAGTGAAAGAAATGTGTCTCCAATTTCCAGTACCGGGGATCAAAATCTAACGCCTCTTGATAACCATCAGAGTCACATCATCCATCTGCTCATAGCCAGCAGTAAAAGACTTAAGATCTTGCAAAACAGCCTGCTTCATCCCTTCTGAAGTAGGCTCTGCTGTATTACGAGCATAATTTACAACCACAGACTGAAACCTTTCCATACCATATTGTTCTTTTTCATTACGCCAAGCTTCAGGCACCCCATCACTATAACAAATGATAAAATCACCAGGCTTCACATCTAGCTGCACGGCCCGCACTACTTTGGAGACATCTTTAATCATTCCAATAGCAATTCCACCAGCTGGAGCCAATACCGTAGTTTGCTCTGCAGCTTTGTAATGAACCAACTGCTCATGTCCCGCACTAACATAAGTGAACTGTTTAGAGCTTACATTCCAATCCATCAAACACAAGGTCATAAACATATTAGGCATCGTTTTAGCAGCAAAAACTCTGTTCACAGAAACAATCACCTTAGCCAAGTCGCCCAATTCTGCAAAACCGTAAAACAAGGCATTTGCAATCGAACTGACGATGCCCGCTGGCACACCATGACCAGTCACATCTCCTAGATACATCATCAAGCGCTCCGGCCCCATCGGCAAAAAGTCATAGATATCGCCACCAATTGCTCCAGCCGGCAACAACGCCGGAGCAATATCCAAGTCCTCATAAGCAGGAATCTCTTTCGGCACCAATTGTTGTTGGATACTGGCCGCCAATTCCAATTCACGACTTAATTTTTCCTGATAAACTCTCGCTTCCACACTTTTTTCCAGATCTCTAGCCATCGAATTAAAAGCCTTACCAAGAAATCCAATTTCATCACTAGTTTTAATTTCTACTCTGGTTTTAAAATCCCCCTGTGCAATTTTGTCAGCACCATCCTTCAGTTTTGAAATCGGCCGCGTCAACTGACCTGAAAGCAAGATCGACATCAAGATCGCAAGCATAATCCCAAAAATCGCTAGTAAGACTATTCTTTGCATCAAAATATCCAATCGCTGTTCTAGATTTGTATAGTCAAGATGATAGACCACCGAATACTTCTCATTTCCGGGAGCGACAAAATAATCCAAAAGAGTTCCGGACTCAATCTCAGCAATCTGCTGACCAAGTCGATCCAAGTATTTCAAATCAATACCTGCCCCCTCGAGATAGACCGTCCTACCTAATTCACTACGCACCGAAATAAACTCGGACTGTACTTGATTTAACAATTGAGTATCAGTCACCATCCTTGGCTCACCTTCATAACGTTTTTCCGTATCCAAATCAGAATCGTAAAGCACTTCACCAGCATAAGAAATCAACTGGATCGCACGTACATCATCATTTTTTTCAAAGACCGACTGCATCCCACGATTAAAATAGACAAAGCTATTTTGAGCCAAATAAAGATCATAGTTATAGGCAACGTCCTCAGCAGTCAGTCGAGCAAAAGACAAAGTATTGAGAAAAGTATCATCAGTAAGCTCTTTCCTTTTTTCATCAATAAAAAGATAGGCAGCCATACTCAACAAAAGCATCATCAGGAGCGAAATCGCAAAAATCAGTTTTGTTCTAATTCGTATTTGCATTGGTTGCTTTAGGGATTACATCATCAAAATAAATCAAACCATCAATTCTCGGCACTAAATCAATTTTTTCATCAAAAGCATAAACAGTTTCATATTCAAACAAAGGCACTCCAATCAAATCATCACGAACCACAACTTCCATCGCTTCTTGCAATTGACTAAGACGTTTTTGATCATTTAATTCATTAAAACTATTTTCAATTAAAAGATCCACAGCCTCATTTTGATAATCAGCAATATTAAATTCTCCTTCACTATGAACAATAGTATCCAAGAAACTCGAGCTATCCCCTACCGAAGCTTGAAAAGCCAGAAAATACAAATCGGCATCGCCATCACTCATACTTTCCATCAAAGACTGAATATCCAAATATGAAACTACAACCGAAACTCCAATCTTAGCCATCTGTTCTCGCACATAATTCCCCAATACATCAAGCCCCACAGGTAAATGAAACTGGACGGTTGGACTATCCTCAAAATTAGCTGCAAAAATCTCCTCTGCCAAAGTTTCGTCATACTGATGAGACTGGATACTGGGACTGTAACCAAAAACCCCGGAACTAACAAACTGACTAATCCCCCGCGCAAAACCGCCCACCCTTTCTACCAATGCATTTTGATCAATCATTAGAGAAAACATCTGGCGAAGATCCCTCTCGGCAAAAAAATCTGAATCAAAATTAAAAATCAAAAATTGCACTTCCAAGCTCGGTATAGTACGAATCTCGTAACCGGAACTCTGTACAACCTCAACAGCACTGTAAGGCACAAAGGCAAGCAAGTCAGCCTCACCATTAAACAACTTCCCCACCCTCTCAGACACATCACTTACCGGAAAAACCTGCACTTCTTGATAGCGAGGTACCCCCCCCCAATATTCATTATTGGCTATAAACTTAGTTTCCACATTTGGTTCCCATGTCGCGAGCTGATAAGGCCCTGTCCCTATCGGAGCACTCAAATCATTCACTTTTTCTGAGGGGAAAATAAGAACTGTTGCCATTTTCTGCAAAAGCAGCGGGTCTGGAGTAACCGTTTTGATATGAATCTTATAATCATTGATCACTTCAACATCAGCAATAGAATCAAAAAACTCTGAAGAACCAGAAATATCGTTGTTCTGAACATACTCGATACTAGTAATCACATCCTCAGCCTCAAAACTACTACCATCATGAAATTTTACACCTGGCCTCAACTGAAACTCCCAAGTCAAATCATCCAACAGCCCCCAAGAAACAGCCAACGCCGGCTTCACATTCAAGTCACGATCAGTTTTGACCAAAGGTTCATAAATATTCACTAACCTCTGACGACTATGAGGATCCAACAATGCCGGATCAAACCCCTCAATTCCCGTTGGAAAAACAACCCTCAAAGTATCGAGCACAATCTCAACCTCCTCTTCTGCAAAGTATTTTTCCACCACCCAATTTTGGATTGATTCAATCCTCTCGCGGAAAAAAAGCATCCCAGAAACCCAGACAAAAATTGCCAAAAAGAAAATCGTCAGTAATAGTCTTAATATTTTTCCCACTAAATAAGGTTTAGTTATCCCCTTATTATAGCATTTTTTAAAGCTGATTTAAAGTCTTACGTAAACTAGAGATCATTTCCTGGTCACCGAGCTTTAAGGCTAAGTCATACATTTTTTTATAATCCCTCTTATGTTTTTTAGCATCTTGAAGTGTTTTTATACCACGAACTCTAGCCGCCACCTCATTATACATCGCAGAATAACAAGCTTTTTCCATCTCTTTTTCCCCTAATTTTTTAAAGATTTTCAAGGCGCGAGAATATTTTTTAGCACGATAAAAGTTAACGCCTTCATTTTTCTTTATCGCCTTAACCAAATCACGATCTCCCTTTTTCTTAGCGTAGAACTCCGCCTTATCAAAGTTTTTTTGCTCCATATAGTAGACCGCGGCATTGTGATAAATATTTTTTAACCCCTCAACTTCACCAGCTTTTTCCAAGAAAAAAACCGCAGAATCAAAATTATGAGAATTTAAAGCCGCTCTTGCCAGATTTTTATAGGCAATCTTCAAATTATTACTCACTAACGACTTCAAACTACTAATCGCATTAGCCAATTGCGCACTCTTCAGCATCGTTCTCTCCGAAATTTCCTGCACACCTTCACGAAAATCACTTAAATCAAGTAAATTTGTGGAAATAATCTCCGTAATCGGCAATAATTCATCATATTCACGATAATTTTCAAAAACAGCAGTAGTCGCTTCAATATCAATATTTTGGAAGTGTAAACAGACATGCTCAGGTAAAAGCTTGATTTGCAAATCATCCATCGGAAAGCGCAAACCAAAAAGATAAATATATAGCGTAACAATCTGGTTACAATCACCTTCTAACTTAGCTTTTTGAGGATCGCACAAAAGCTTACCAAAGCTTGCAGTCTTTATATAATGATAATAATTACCCGGCTTCAAAAATTGCATAATTTGATACAAATATTTCAAAGCCTCTTCATTGGCAGGCACATATGTAAGTCCCTTTTGACTGAGAAACCCTTTCAATTCAACAACATTTACTGGATGCTGCTGACAAAAACGATTAAACTCTGCCACAATCTTCGCAGAGTCCGCATACATCTTGCGCCTCGTCTTTTTATCTAGATACACATATCCTTTATACTTCTTTTCTAACCAAACATTAACCACAATCAAATTCTTTTTCATCAACTTAAAAAGCCTCTTTTGCACCTTGTAATGAGCATCTCCCGATTTAACGTTACGAAAAAAACGATCAACCTTACGCTCAAATGAATGCGCATAGCCGCTAAAAAGTCCAAAAAAAGCCTTTAAAATCTTTAACATTTATTTCACTTAGATCTTTTAATTATAGCATAAAAACAACCATCATGGTATAATCTTACGATGTCTAAAACAAAAAATAAACTCAATCAGTTAAAAACTGCGCTGGTCACTTTGATATTTGGTACCGTTATTTTTGGTGTAGTACTCTCACAGATCACGGCAAATGTACTCTTTGTCGAAAGAATTGGAGCACAACTATTACCACAAATGTATATTATTAATGCCATTTTAAGCACCTTTCTTAGCTTAGGCATTTCAATCAGCATAAACCGGATCAAAATAACAAAGCTGATCAATATTATTGCCGCAATTGGTGTTGTGATACTAAGCTTCAATTTCTTCCTCATTAAAGAACAATTACTTTGGAGCTATCCATTATTTTTTATCAGCTCCTACACTATCTATATTATCCTCGGAGCAATCTTAATCTGGGATCTAGCCTTCAAAATCTATAGCCCTTACAATGCCAAGCAAAAACTAGGACTTTTTAGTTTGGGCTCAAGCATCGGCGGTATCATCGCCGGGCTCACCTCTTCTCTAGTGACCGAAAACTTCGCCACGGAATCACTAATACCAGTATTAATAATCAGTCTTTTATTACTTTTAGTGCTCGTATATCTACTAAACAAAGTATCAGATACAAAACTCCTCACTGAAGAAAAGCATGAAACAAATTCATTCATCCAATCCCTTAAAGCCGGATTTAGTGAATACAAAAAAAGCAAACTGGCAAAACTACTATCACTTTCCTTAATCCTCTACTACACCATTCGCTGGCTTGGAGACTATCAATTTCAAAAAATAGTGAGCGATAATTTTAACGAAACTCAATTTGCACAAATCTCAGGATATGTCTCCATCATCGAAAACATCGGACTGATTATTGTCTTTTTGCTAATACAAAAAAGAGTACTAAAAAAATTTGGATTAATGAATACCCTACTGGCCGCCGCACTTCTAACTTTCATCCCTTTCAGTCTTTTACTGATATTCCCGATCGTCTTCATGGCTGCAACACTAAGAGTCAGTACGAAAATCATTGATTACGGCGGATTTACCATGCCTATCAAACTGGTTTTTACAGCAATACCACAAAAAAATCGTAGTAAAATTATCTCTTTCATCGGGTCCAACACTCAAACTGGAGGAATCTTCATCGCCGGGCTGATGCTCTTGATCTTGACAAAAATCCTCGACAATCAATGGATAATCGCCATCGGAGCCTGTTTAGCATTAGTAGTGGCATTCTTGGTAACTCTCATCAAAAAAGAATTCACCGCCCAAATAGCACGCAATCTCCAAAGTTCAGATCCAGAAGACGTAGAATCAGCAATCGAAAATTACGCCGAAGCAAGCTTTGGAAAAATAGGAATCAAAGAGTTAATGAAAAAAATCAATCATCACAAATTGCCATCTCACCTTATCCGCAAGATCATTTTCGCCCTCGGTAAAATCGACGACATCAAAGTGATCCCCAGCCTCCTCAAACTTTTTGACAAATATGACATCACAGTCAAATATTCAGTAATCGAGACTATTTATCAATTTTCCAATCTCAAAAAAAGACTCGAACAACTCCCCTTTACCCGCCTCAACATCATCGACACCTACAAAAAAATCTTCATCCAAGAAAACGACCCCGAATTAAAAGCGCTGATCCTCAAACACATAACAGACCTCCACCCGGAAGAAGTAATTCTTTTCCTCATCAATATTATCCAAGAAACCGATAAAGAAAAAAAAGTATTAGAAAGAAATAACGCCATCCGCACCCTAAAAGACTTTCACGACCGTGGGATCATCAGATATATCGAACCATTCTTAGCTGATAAAGACATTTTTACTCGCGCAAGCAGCATTATCGCCCTCTGGCAATTCCCAGAACTTAGACCAGAACTCCTGTTAGAATTCAATAAAATAATCAACGACAATCAAGAAAAATCAATCATCTGTGCATTGGAAATAATCGGTGAATTAAAACTCCACTGGGAACAAAAAATCGTCAAAAAACATCTCAAAGACAAAAACGAAAAAATCAAAGCCTTAGCAGCTATCACTCTCCTCAAAATCAATGACGAAGAAGCGATACCTCTCGTGGTCAAAAACATCATTGAAAAAAATAAAAACAGCAACATGACAGCAAAAAACCTTAAAAACATCAACGAAAAAATCAAAAACAAAATCATCAAAAAAGTAAAAGAAAAGGGAGAAGATGCGGTCAAAGTCTGTATCAAAAATCTAGAAGACACCTATTTTAACTTCAGTAGCGAAATAGAGATCTTAAAGTAAAATCTATTTCTTATTATTATTTGCGCCACTATTATCACGTCGCAACACAGCCAAAAAAGCTTCTTGAGGCATTTCTACCTTCCCCATCATTTTCATTCGCTTTTTACCAGCCTTTTGTTTCTGTAGAAGTTTCTTTTTACGACTAACATCGCCACCATAAAGCTTAGCAGTAACATCTTTACGATAAGCAGGTATCGTCTCCCGAGCAATAATTTTACCTCCAATCGCCGCCTGAATCGGGATCGGAAACTGAGCTCTAGGAATCAGATCCTTTAACCGCTTAGTAATATCCCTGCCTACATAAAAAGAATCATCGCGATGCACAATCATCGAAAGCGCATCCACAGTATCACCGGCAACCATGATATCTAATTTAACCAATTTTTCCTCACGATAATCCAAATATTCATAATTCATCGAAGCATAACCACTGGTCGCCGCCTTCAAAGAATCATAAAAATCCACTACAATCGACGCTAATGGCATTTCAAAGTTGAGCAACACTCTATTCATATCCAAATACTCGATATTTTTAGAAATCCCTCTTTTTTCAGTACACAAAGTCATCACTGCCCCCACATAATCCTTTGGAGCCAAAACCTCTAACTTCACCCATGGCTCTTGTAAAGCTTCTATTTTAGAAGGATCAGGCAAATTAGCAGGACTAGACACCTCAAATTCTTCACCATCAGTCGTCGTCACAATGTAAGACACAGAAGGAGCAGTAATAATCAAATCCAAGTCATACTCACGTTCCAAACGCTCTTGGACAATCTCCATATGCAAAAGCCCAAGAAATCCACAACGGAATCCATGACCTAAAGCTCCAGAGTTTTCCGGCTCAAAAGAAATAGCTGAATCATTGAGCTGAAGCTTATCCAAGGCATCACGCAAAACGGAATAATCATCAGCATCAGTACAAAAAATCCCCGCAAAAACAAAAGGCCTAACCACCTCATAACCCGAAAGCGGCTTCGCATCATTAAGTTCCACCCGCTTTTTACCTGGAGACCAGACCGTATCCCCTACCCGCGCTTCTCGTACACTTTTTAACCCAGTAACCAAATAACCCACTTCACCACTCTCCAATTTCTTACAAGGCACATGATGCGGCTTAAAATGACCAATTTCCAAAACTTCAACCTCTTTTTTAGTATTCAAAAAATAAACCTTATCCCCTTTTGTCAGTTCACCCGATTGCAAACGCAAATAAGCCACAACCCCCTTATAAGGATCATAGACAGAATCAAAAACCAAAGCCTTTAATTCTTCTCCAACCATCAAATCCGGCGGTGCCGGCACCTTTTCGATTACCCGATCTAAAACTTGCTCAACATTGGTCCCTTCTTTAGCGGAAACCGCAATAATTTCATCCGGATCAATCCCCAAAGCATCCACTAATTCCTGAGAACGTCCGGGAACGTCAGCAGATGGCAAATCAATCTTATTAAGAACCGGTATAATTTCTAAATCATGCTCCAAAGCCATGTAACAATTAGCCAAAGTCTGAGCTTCAATCCCCTGCGTCGCATCCACCACCAAAATCGCCCCCTCACAAGCAGCCAAACTACGAGAAACTTCATAAGAAAAATCCACATGTCCGGGAGTATCAATCAAATTGAGCACATATTCCTGATCTTTATAATTCCAATTCATTCGTACCGGTTGCAACTTGATCGTAATACCCCGCTCTTGTTCCAAATCCATCGTATCAAGCATTTGACCATGCTTCATATCTCTCCCCTCCAGAGTATGAGAAATCTCCAGAAAACGATCAGCCAAAGTAGACTTTCCATGATCGATATGAGCAATGATACAAAAATTTCTAATTAAGTTTTGATCCATAGTAATCTTTAGTCCCGCACATTCTAATCAAAAATAGCTAATAAAGAAAGGTCGATCACGGGTAATGTAAAGCAGATGAAACTGGCCTACCAACTCGGAGGAGAGGTAGGATG
>CAYMGN010000021.1:0-9725 GCA_964389995.1 uncultured Candidatus Peribacteria bacterium
GTAGTCTACTGAGACGAGGGCTTTGCTGCTGTAGTCGAGGATGCCTTTTAGTGGGCCTTTTGCTGCTTCTTGCATAATTTTGTTGACTTCTTCAGCGGTGGTTTCTTTTTTGACTAGGCAGGTAAGGTCTACCAGCGAGACTGTGGGGCTGGGGACGCGGATGGCCATGCCGTTTAGTTTGCCTTCCAGTTCGGGGATGACTATTGTTACGGCTTTGGCGGCGCCGGTGGTGGTGGGGATGATAGAAAGCGCTGCTGCTCGTCCGCGACGGAGGTCTTTGTGTGGGAGATCGAGGATTTTTTGGTCGTTTGTGTAGGAATGGATTGTTGTCATCAAGCCTTTTTCTATTCCGAGGCTGTCGTTGATTACTTTGACGATTGGGGCGAGGCAGTTGGTGGTGCAAGAGGCATTGGAGATGATTTGGTCGTTTTCATTGTCATAGTCATCTTCGTTTACTCCTAATACTAGAGTACGGTCCATGTCTTTGCCGGGGGCGGTGACGATCACTTTTTTTGCTCCGGAGTCGAGGTGGAGTTTTGCTTTGTCGCGGTCGCGGAAAAAGCCGGTGGCTTCGATGACTACATCTACGTTGAGGTCTTTCCAGGGTAGTTCGCCGGGGTTTGGGTTAGAGTAGACCTTAAATTTTTCATGGCCGACGGTGATTTCGTCGCCGGAGGCTGTCACTTCTTGTGGGAGGGTACCATAGTTGGAGTCGTATTTCAGGAGGTGGGCGAGGGTTTCGGTGTCTGTGAGGTCATTGATGGCTACTACATCAAAGATGTCCTGTTCGAGATTGATTCTAAAAACTTGTCTACCGATGCGGCCAAAGCCATTGATTGCTACTCGTGGTTTCATGTTTTGAGGTTAAAGTACTTGTCTTTAGTATGGGGATTTTCTTTCTTTTTTTAAAGGTTTTGCGTTTGATAGATCTTGCGTGTGGAAAAAATTGTGGCGTCAAGGATGTTCAAAAAAATTGGGCAACATTTTTAGTATCTTTCAAGTACAAAAAAGTTCGCCTACCGCCTAGTCAACAGATTGGGGGAGGGCTTTTAGAGGCGCTTTAGGTGCATTATTTTTTTGTACTAAAAAAGTTGTTCTGACCAGTTGACCCTTTCTTTTTGAGCCTATATTATGGGCTGGCATTTCAAGTTACAAAAAGTTATACACATTTTGTACACATGTTTTGAACACTAGATTTTGATTGAAGATATGGAACATCTGCCAGTATTAAGTAAGGAAGTGCTTGAATTGCTTGATCTTAAAAATAGTGCAACGGTGATTGATGGCACTCTAGGATTGGGCGGACATGCAGCTCAGATCCTGGAGAGAGTAGGTAAGCAAGGTAAACTGATTGCTTTTGAACAGGATGAAAGGAACTTAAAGGAAGCTCAGAAGAGATTAAAGCCGTATGCTGAACAAATTATTTACATTCATGATAATTTTCGTCATTTAAAAAGTAGGGTTACAGGTGAGGGGATAGACCATGTTGATGCGATTTTGCTCGATTTGGGGCTTTCTTCTCCTCATGTGGATGAAGCGGAAAGGGGTTTTTCTTTTTCGCAGGAAGGTCCATTGGATATGCGTTTTGATCCGAGAAATGAGTTAACTGCAGCGGTTGTGGTTAATACTTATTCTCAGGATCAGTTGAAACAAATTTTTTATCAATATGGAGAAGAAAAGATGGCTCCGAAGATTGCGAGGAAAATTTGTGAACGACGACAAGGGCAAGAATTTAGTACGACGGAAGGGTTGGCTGACTTTATCGCTTCATTTAGTCATCAGAAGCGCGGTAAAAAAAGTCATCCGGCCACTCAGGTCTTTCAGGCCTTGAGGATAGAGGTCAATGAAGAGTTAGCGGTTTTGGAAGAAGTTTTGCCGCAAGCGTTTGAGCTTTTGGCTCCCGGAAGGCGGATTGCGATTATTTCTTATCATTCATTAGAAGACCGCATGGTAAAGCAATATTTTAAGTCATTGATCAGACCAAAAATAACAGATCCTCAAGAACTTCTTTATCGCACTCATGGAGATCCTTTAGTGGAGGCCATTACCAAGAAGCCTGTAACACCTACTGACGAAGAATTGGCTGTGAATCCTCGCAGTCGCAGTGCTAAATTACGTGTTTATCAAAAAATTTAATTTTTATTTCTTAATTTCTAACCACTAACAATGTCACAAATCGCTACTAGAAGACTTAATGCTCAAAGGGGGGGGCAGATCAATTTTTATGTTTTACTCTCTTTAATAGTCTTTGCGGTTTGCATTACTATGATTACTTTGTTCTTTTCGACGAGGCAGGTGACTAAGGGGTATGTGGTTAGTGAGTTGGAATCGATTAATCAGGAGCTGCTGCGTCAGAGAGAAACTTATGAAATGGAAATTTCTAAGGTGCGTTCATTGAATTACATCGAAAATACTGATAAGTATCGTTCGATGGTTTCTTCTCCGACTGTGGTTTTTGTTGATGGTGGGACGGCTATTGCTAGTCGGTAAGTGTAAAAATCTTCTATTAGCTTTGTTTTTTGAAAGTTTCTAATGCGATTTCTTGTAGCCGAAAGGAGAGCAGATGTGCACACTTTGCTTTTGGGGACGGGGGATTTTTTTCCGCCGAAAAAATCCCCCTCCGTTCCACCTAATTTTATTTTGCTGCGCAAAAACCAAGGTAAAATTAGGTGGAAAGGCCCCAAAAGCAAAGTGTGCACATCTGCTCTCTGGTCTATTAAGACAATTAAGTTGAAAAATCGACTTTCTTCTATTAGTATTTTCACAACTTTATCATTGATTTTCATTACCTATGCAAGCAACAAATACTTCTGGCTCGAATAATAGAGCGATGAGATTTTTTCGTGATCAACATAATTCTCCCGGTGAAAAAGCGCGGATGCGTTTGATGGTGCGTGATAGTGGTACTAGCTTGATCTTGCCATATGACCAATTTATTGAACATGATAATCGTCATGTAGATCCCAATCCAGCTGCGGCTGATCCGAACTATATTTGCCAGCTTGCTGTTGACGGTGGTTACAATGGTGTGGCGATTCATTATGGCTTGGCAAAGAGATATTGGACTAAATTTGAAGGTAATGTACCTCTTCTTTTAAAAATCAATGGTAAGACTTCTTTTCCTGATCAATCTGAACCGCTCAGTGCTCATACTTCTTATGTAGAAGATGGTGTGCGCATGGGGGCGGCGGCTATTGGCTATACTATGTACTATGGTTCGCCTCGTCAGATTGAGGATTTGCCGCAGTTGGCGACAGTGCGTGAAGACTGTGATCGTTTTGGGATGCCTTTGATTGTTTGGGCTTATCCTCGTGGTAAGGCTGTGGATGCGAAGGGAGGTAAAGAATGCAGTTATGCGATTGAATCAGCGACACGGATGGCAGTAGAGATGGGAGCGACTGTGATTAAGGCTAATTTGCCTATTGCTACTGAAGAAGATTTTTTTGACAATAGCAGTGTGCCTGAGTACTACCGTAAAGTAGAAAAGGAATTGCAAGCACTAGATCCAAAAGCGCAAAAGTGGGAAAGAGCGAAGAGAGTGGTGGATGCTGCTCAAGGTGTACCGGTGCTCTTTAGTGGAGGTTCGCAGATTGGGGATGATGATTTGATTGAGAACGCTCAAGCTTGTGTGGATGCCGGTTGTTTCGGCTTTATCTTTGGGCGCAATATGTGGAAGAGAGAAAAGCCGGCGGCTCTCGATATGACCAAGAGATTCCAAGATATGTTGGATGCTGGTCCGAAGAATTAATGTTACAATGAGCTCTAATTTTTTAATCGAAACAAACGATGACTCTAAAAGTTGCAATTAATGGTTATGGTCGGATTGGGAGGGGAGTGCATAGGCAGTTATTGAAGACTCCGGGGATAGATGTGGTGGCGATTAATAGTAGGGCGGGAGCTGATTCTCATGCTTATCTGCTGAAATATGATTCGCTTTATGGCCGATGTGATGCGGATATCAAAGTGGTGGGGGATGATTTGGAAATTGATGGCAAAAAAGTGAAGGTGCTCAGTGTGAAAAATCCGGCCGAGATCGGTTGGAAGGATTTGGATATTGATTTAGTGATTGAATCCACCGGTAAATTTACTACTCGCGCAGATGCCAATGGACATTTGGAGGCGGGGGCGAAGAAGGTTTTGATTACTGCGCCTTGTAAGGACTTGGCTATTCCTAATATTGTGATGGGTGTCAATGATAAGGATTACAGCCCTGAGGACTATGAGGTGGTCTCTAACGCCTCTTGTACTACTAACTGTCTAGCTCCAGTGATGAAGGTGCTCAACGACGAACTAGGGGTGGTTCATGCCTTTGTAAATACTATTCATGCTTTTACTTATACCCAGAATCTTTTGGATAATTCTAATCCTCAGGATTTTCGGCGGGCGCGGGCGACTACTGAGTCGGTTATTCCTACCAGTACGGGTGCAATGAAGGCGATTGGCCGGGTGATCCCGGAATTGGATGGCAAATTAGAAGGGATGGCTTATCGAGTTCCTATTCCGGTGGTTTCTTCGATTGATGTGGTGGCAAATGTTGAGAAGTCGGTGACCGCGGATGAGGTAAATGAAATTTTTAAAAAACGTGAAAATAGTGATTTGAAGGGGGTGTTGGCTACCGAGGATGAGCCTTTAGTTTCTGTCGATTTTAGAGGCGATACTCATTCGGCTACTGTGGATTTAGAAAACACTCGGGTGCTCGGAGACAAGATGGTTAAGGTTTTGGCCTGGTATGACAACGAGTGGGGATATATATCGCGAGTGGTGGATTTGATTAAGTGGTTTATGCTTTAGGGCTTATTTTCTAAACACATTTTTATGGAGACTTTGGTGGATTATTTGCGGGATTTGCAGGTTGATGAGCAGTTGACGGCGGTGTTGCATGATTTGGCGGAGGGGATTAAGGAGATTTCGCGGGTGGTAAAATATGCCGATACCGGTAAGGTGGGGACGACCAATGCCTATGGTGAAGAACAAGTGGCGATGGATGTTTTGTCGGATGAGATTTTGGTTGGTTTGATGCGTGAAAATCAGTTTGTGGGTTTGGTGGCTTCGGAGGAACAAGATGGTGAGATTGAGGTGGAAGGCGGTGATTTTGCGGTTTGTTTTGATCCTTTGGATGGGTCGTCTCTGGTGGATGTTAATTTGGCAGTGGGGACTATTGTGGGGATTTATCGCGCGGATAGTTTTGTGGGGCTGACTGGGGATGAGCAGCTGGCTTCTTTGGTGGCGGTTTATGGTCCGCGGACGACGATTTTGTTGACTGTGAGACGAGGCGTGGTGGAGTTTACGCTGGACGAAGAAGGCAATTTCGTGATCACAAATGACGCTTTAAAAGTAGGCGAGGGCAAGATGTTTGCTCCCGGTAATTTGCGGGCGACGAAGTATCGCAAGGACTATTTAGAATTAGTTAATTATTGGATGGAAAATCAATATACTCTGCGTTATTCGGGCGGGATGGTGCCTGATGTAAATCAGATTATTCTTAAAGGAAAGGGGATTTTTGTTTATCCCGGTTATGAGGATCAGCCCAATGGTAAGTTGCGGTTGTTGGTAGAATGCGCTCCGATCGCGCTTTTGATGGAAGAAGCGGGTGGGGCAGCCACGGATGGGAGGATGAGGATTTTAGAAAAGAAGATTGAAGATATCGAACAACGCACGCCGATAATCGTTGGTAGTAAGGAAGAAGTGGCACGTTGTGAAGAGTATTTGGGGTGAACGCGATGGTCCACCCCGTGTGATGGGCTTTTGGGCCCGGAAGGTAGTTTTTTAGCGGATGGGTTCAGGGTAGCCATTTGCTCTGGCGGTCTCGAACATTTCAATTTTTTTTGCTTTCAGATTGATCGCTTCTAGATCGCGACAAGGGGACTGGCAATCCCTTTCTATTCCATCACAAACATAGGGAGAACCTCTTGCGAGGATGCAATTTTGGAGACTGAAGTTTTGGCAGATAGTCTCTTTTTGGATTTCGCAAGCGGTTTGATGACATAACCCTTTTGTGAGGTGGGTGATGATTTTTTGTTCTGCATCACCCAGTTTTTTTGGTGGACTGAGAGGACTTTTTTCTATCACTATTTTTATTTGTTTCAGTAGGTGATTTAGTTTGTTAAGATGATGGCCGAGCTTTTCACTTTTGGCCATTCTTAAGATTAATTTTATGTCTCCGACCAGGGGCTGGAGATCTCCTTTAGTGGAGTTAATGTTGATTCTATCACAGACCGTTTTTAGCACATCTAGTGCTGAGGCCGGTGACATTGCTTGCTTTTCTTTTTCCTCTTTTTTAGTTGTTTGTTTTTTTGGCTTTTCCCGTTGAAGGCTTTTTTTAACCACCAATTGAGTTTTTGTTTCAGTGATGGTGGGGTTTTTGTTTTTTCGTTTTGACTTCCAGCTCTTCCATCCCACAAAGATCAAAAAAATGATCAGGGCGATGGCGAGCAAGCTCTTGAAGTTTTTGTTCATGACTGTGACTCCCTGTCTGTGAAAGAACTACCTTGTTGCACACCGTCGATACAGGATTGTCCGAGCGGTGATTTTATTGTTGTTATAGGGTTAATTAGCTGATTTGTCAACTTTCTGCTTGATTTTTCTCTGATCGGGGCTTAATATTTTGGCTCGAAATAATATTTATGGCTAAGAAAGAATTAAAAGACCGTAAGGATGAGATTGAAGCGTTGGTTGTCCTGGTAAAAAAAGGCGATCATGATGCGTTTTCCCAACTATATGATATTTTTGTTGATCCGCTTTATCGTTACATTTATTTTCGGGTCAATAATCAGGAAGTGGAGGATTTGATGGAGATTGTTTTTTTGAAGGTGTGGGAAAATATTAAGAAATATACGCCGAAGAACAAGATGTTTTCTGCCTGGTTTTTTCGCATTGCTCACAACGTGGTGGTCGATCATTATCGTTCACAAAAAAATGAGACTGAGGATTTGCCGATCAATGTGCCGGCCTATAAACGAGAACATAATCCGATCAAGAATACCGAGAATCGTTTGCATAATGAGGCTTTGCGCAATGCCTTAAAAAATCTGAAGGAAAATTATCGTGAAGTTTTGGTCTATAAGTTTCTCAATGACCTTTCTAATCCGGAAATTGCCGAAATTATGGATAAGAGCGAGGGCAGTGTGCGGATTTTGCAGTTCAGGGCTTTGAAGGCTTTGAAGGCGGAATTGGTTAATATGGGAATCAAATATCAATTTTAAAGGTTTTTTAGTAACAAAAAATTTATTCTCACGTTGTAAAAAGTGCAGGTAAAAGCGAATTATGGAATTTAGTCACCAAGAAAATCAGGAATTGGAAAAATTGGGTCAAGCCCTCAGTGCTTTGGAAAAACCTGCTTTAGATCAAAGCAAAAAGTCCGAGATGCGTGCTGATTTGCTCTTTAGTTTGGGTGATCAGAGTCAATATCGTGCCTTGCAGTTTCTCTTTCGTTTGGCAAAGCAGACTAGGATGGAGCTTGTTGCTAAGGCCCGTTTGCGTGAAAAACTTTTGTCAGCTCTGGAAAAACAAACGAGTTCTCTTTGGTCACGATTATTTTTTGTACAAAAAAGATTTGCTCCGGCCCTGATGATTTTTCTTTTGGTTTTTGGTCTGTTTTCTTTTGTGGGGCAAGAAGGGCGTACTGCCGAGGCGGGGAGTTTTACTCGCTTAGAATCTTTTACCGGTCAGGTAGAGGTGTTGCGTGGTGGTTATCAGCTTAGTGTTTATCCGGGGATGGAAATTTTAGAAAAAGATCAGGTGATCACTGGTGAGGATAGTTCGGTGACGATTGCTTATCTTGATGATAGTGTTAGTCGTTTTGCCAGCAATAGTGAGGTTTTGATTCGTCATTTGTATGCTGATGTTGATAATCCTGCTCACACCCATGTGGAGATTGATGTTGCCGAGGGGAGTGTTTGGTCCCGTGTGGTCAATTTGGTGGAGGATGAGTCTGTTTTTGTAGTAAAGGTTTCTAATTTTAAGGCACAAACTTCTAAGGCTGCTTTTAATGTGGAAGTAAGAGATGAGGATATTGAGATTGAGGTTTTTAATAACACTGTCGAAGTAATTGATGCCAAAAATGATCAGCCCAGTCGTGTTCTGAGTGGATCAAAGGTAGTAGCTTCTAAAACCGAGAGCGCAGGATTGCGTTTAGAGGAGTTAGGTTCTCAGGATCGTGCAAATGAATGGGTTTCCGTGAATATCAAAGAGGATCAAAACTATGTTGAAAATTTGAAAAAAACGAAGTTGGCTTCTCATAAAGAACAAAAGCCTGGATTGAAGGAAGGAGCTTTGATGTTGATTACTTTTGATGATGTGGATAAGGCAAAAATTGAACTGGATGTCGCGGAAAAGAAATTTTTATCGACAGTGGCTAAGTTGTCGGAAGCTGATTTAGCTCCGGAAAAAAGAGCAGAGTTGGAAGCGCAATTGGATGACTTTTTTAATCAGATCAATGAGTTTTATGCCATTGTTGATCAAGTGGCCCGTGCTGATAAGGAGTATGCTGCTGAGCTACGTAAATATGCCAAGAATAAGCTTTCTGTACAAAAGAAAAATTTGGCATTGGTCGAGCCTGATTCTCCTGCTTATAAAGCGAAAGAATTGGTGGCTAATGTAGAGGATCTTTCCGCTTCGACCAAAGAAGAATTGGTGAAAGTGCGAAAAGCGCGTTTGCTAGAAAAATTCTCTGAGATTGAGGAAGTGATCGCGACTGGTGATCGTGAATTAGCAAAAAAACTGGCTGCTGAATATGAATTGGAAGTAGAAGAGGTTTTGAAGATGATTGATAAAGTTGCTGCGGAAAATGCTGTAGCTGAAGGAGGCACAACAGAAGAAAAAGATCCGGCTGGGGAAAACAGTGAATCAAAAGAGGAGGTCGAACCAAAATCAACGGAAACACCAGTTGTGGTCGCAGTAGATACTGTAACTGCTGATCCCAATGTTGATGGAGAGGCAGCTCCTGAGAGCACCGTAACGGTTACTTCGGCGACAACTGAAGGATCAACTGCTACTAAATCCACTGATACCGTTACAGCTGATCCAAACGAGGAATCAGTAAAAAGTGCTACTAGTTCTATTACTGCAGCACCGACTACTGTCGTTGATGAAAATACTAAAACTCAGGTTGAAGATCTCGGGGCTAAGGTCCAGGAGATCAAGGAAGATCTCGAAAAATCAGAGGATATTAATGAGACCAAGGACGGTTCCAACTAAAGCCATGATGCCGCCGATAATCCAGAAACGCATGACGATGGTAAATTCTTTCCAGCCAATCGCTTCGAAGTGATGATGGATGGGAGCGATTTTAAAGACTTTGCGTTTGAAGTACTTTTTTGAGGTCAGTTGGATCACCACTGAGAGTAATTCGATGACGAATACGAAACCGATGATGGGTAGGATGAGGGTTTGATGTACCAATAAGGCTATCACTCCGAGGGTGGCTCCCAGGGCCATTGATCCGGTATCACCCATGTAGAAACGAGCGGGAGGGATATTGAACCAGAGGAAGGCGGTGATCGCGCCACAGATTACGCCACAGAGCGCTGCGAGGATCAGGAGGCCAGAACTATAGGCGAGGATACCAAATGAACCGAAGGCCATGATTAGGAGGCCGCTGGCGAGTCCGTCTAAGCCGTCGGTAAAGTTAACGGCATTGGCTGTGGACAAAATCACGATGATAAAGAGTGGGATGGCGAGCCAACCGATTTGGAGGGCTTCGACGCCGGGGAGAGGGATATTGATGT
>CAYMGN010000021.1:9735-16884 GCA_964389995.1 uncultured Candidatus Peribacteria bacterium
CCGAGTTTGGCATAAAACCACCAGGCGCCGCAGGCGCTGAAAATCGTGAGCCAGAGTAGCTTTAGTTTTGCGCTGAGGCCTTTTGTTTTGCCGATACCTTTGATGTTAAGGTAATCGTCAACAGCTCCGAGGATCCCGCAGGTGACAAGAGTAAAGAGAGGGATCCAGGTTTCTTCCCGACTAAAGAGTGACCGCTTAAAAATCCCAAGCTCCTGAGTGATGATAGAGATAATAACCACCAAGACGATGGTACCCCAGATTAGGAGACCGCCCATGGTTGGTGTCCCGCTTTTTTTGGCGTGGAGTTTACTAAAGAGACTGGATTTTTCGCCTGAGAGAGCGTGTTCGCGGATTTGTTTGCCAAATTTGAGGCGGATGATTTGCTTGGTGAACCAAGGGGTGAGCGCAATAGCGATGAGAAAAGCAAGGATGCTTGAGGCGCTGATTAGCGTGAGGTCTTCGATAACATTAGAGAGAATCATAGTGATTAGTTAGAGGGCCAAGTATAAGCACGAAAGCTCCAATCCACAAGTATTTTTGTTTCTTGGAAGCGATCGGGGCTGTTGAGGACAACAGTGATTATTTCATTATTTTGGTCGTTTTGAGCAATAGCGCTAAAGCATTGCCCGGCAGCGTCAGTGCGTCCGGTTTTGAGACCTTTGATGTTGAGGTAGCTGTCGAGTAGTTCATTCGTGGCTTCGAGGCGATGAGTAATGTTTTTGTTGAGAGAATGGACAGTGATTTCAGGGGTAGTAGCGGTGTTGCGGATGAAGTCTTTTTTGTAGACGATACGGCTTAGTTGAGCGATGTCATAGGCAGATGAATAGTTGTCAGGATGATCGAGGCCGGTGGGATTGGCGTAATGAGTATTGACTAAGCCGAGTTCGAGGGCCCTTTTGTTCATTTTTTCGACAAATTTTTCAGTGCTGCCGGTGTTATGTTCGGCTAGGGCTACGGCTGCGTCGTTGGCGGAGTGGATTAGTGTGCCTTGGAGGAGTGAGTTGAGGCTGATTTGTTCTCCGGCTTGGAGATTCATGTTTGACCCTTCGGTCCGGGCAGCGTTAGCGGTGACGGTGACGGTTTCGTTGAGGGCGTTTTCTTCGAGGATGATCAGCATAGTCATCAATTTGGTAATACTGGCGATCGGTAGTCTTTGATGGGCGTTTTTTTCATAAAGAATTGTTCCGCTTTTGAGGTCCATGCTCAGAGTACTTTTAGCGTTCAGTACCGGCGCTACCATTTCTGGGTTTTTGAGGGGAGCGGCGTGAGGGCTGAGGACGCTATCTAATTGAAAGTCTTGGATGAGGCTTATTTCTGTTTTTGGTTCTATTTCTTCGGTGATTTGTGGTGAGGGATTTCCTGAGATTGAACCAGCAAAATAAAGGCTAAGTAGGCTATTTAACATTAATTTCCTGTGGATTTAGTTTTCTATATTTTCCGAGGGCGAGGTTGCCCAACTGGATATTTCCGATTTGAAGTCTTTGCAAGTATTTCACAGGATGATTAACGATGGCAAACATTTTTCGGATTTGTCTGTTGCGTCCTTCTGATAATGTGATTTTTAACGTGCTGAGTTCTCGATTTTGACTAATCAGTTCGATTTGAGCGGGCGCAGTTTTTTTATTGTCGATTTTGACTCCTTGTTGGAGTTTTTGGATTGATTCTGGGGTGATTTTACCTTCGATTTTTACGAGGTATTTTTTTTTGCATTCGTAGCGTGGGTGGGTGATTTTGTTGATGAAGTTGCCGTCGTTGCTCAGTACCAGTAAGCCTTGAGAGTCTTTGTCCAGGCGGCCGGCCGGTTTGAGATTGGGGATTTGAGGGAGGAGATCCATCACTGTTTCGCGGTTGAATTCGTCGTGGCGGGTTGTGATGTAGCCTACCGGTTTGTTGAGAGCGAAATAGACTTTTTCTTCTTTTTGCGGGGAGATTTCTGCGCCTTTTACGGAGACGGTGTCGCTCGTGGGGTCGATGTCTTGACCTAATTCTGCTTTTTGATTGTTGACAAAAACCAGGCCTTCTTCGATGAGGGCATCTGCTTTGCGGCGGGAGTATTGTGAATTATTAGCGATGAATTTATTCAGTCGCATTGTCGGCGGGTTCGGGAGTTGTTTCGGCTGGTGGAGTTTCGGTTTCAGTGGGAGGGGTGTCGCTTTCGCTTGTTTCTTCGGAACCGGCGTTGAGGCTGCCTTCGTCGGAGGATTGTTCGCTTTCTTCTTCATCTTCTTCCTCATCGTCTGTGGCTGTGGGGCCGGTGTAGATCGGGAGGGAATAGAAATTATCTTCGATAAAGAGCTCGGTGTCTGTGTAGTTGGCTCCCAGTTCGAGGACGATGTCTGATTCGACGAAGTATTCGCGGTATTCCGGAGGGATTTCTGTACTGACGGTGCCGGGGATGATGGTGGTGAGGTAGTCGAGGGCGATCGGTCTTTCGGAAATGATATTGCCTTCGGCGTCTTTGCGTTCTTGGTAATAGTAGGTAGTTGTGGCGACTTCTTTGGTGAGGGCGTTGCCAAACCCGGGGACATTGAAGCAGAGTCTTTGGAGGATTTGTTTGGTTTCTGTAGCGGCGTAGGCTCGGGCGGTACCGTTGAGGATGTGGATGTTGGTGTCGGTGTGAGCTACTTTTGGATGATTGAAGTTGAGGTCGGTGTAGCGATGGATGGACTCTAGTCCGCCGGCGGGGACGAGTACAAAGAGACCGCCGTAGAGTTCGCGTACGGGAGTGTAGAGGATGCCACCACAGGAGTATTGGTCGTCGTGGATGAGGCGGTGGGTGATTTGGCTTTGGTTGTAGTCGCTGGCGATGCTGCCGAGGGTGAGTACTTCTTTGACGTTGATGTTGGTTTGAATGTTGGCTTTGAGGGTGTTGAGGAGTTCAGCGATTTTGTCACCGTCGAAGAGGATTTCGGTTTGGAGAGCTTTTTCTTTGACGGCGTAGATGACATCTTGTTGGCGGCGGGCACGGTCAAAGTCGGAAGTTGTTTTACGGCTGCGGGCGTATTTGAGGGCGGTGGCTCCGTCTAGTTGTTGGGGGCCGGCTTTGATACTAAAGGTTTGGTATTGGTAGGTCCCGTCTAGTGGGTAGTAGGGATCGTAGATGTCTTCTTGTACTATTACGTCGATCCCGCCGAGAGCGTCGATTAATTCGGTAAATCCTTTGAAATCGATTTGAGCCCAATAGTGTAGTGGCGCGCCGACGATTTCTTCGATTTTGCTTTTGGTGTATTCCAGGGCTTCTCCATCGTCACCGAAATAACGTTCGGCATAAAAGTAAAATTCGTTGATTTTGTGGCTGCCGATTAGTTCGTCTCTGATCCAGAGGTCACGGGGTATAGAGAGCATGGTGATAAGTTTGTTTTCGTCGTCGAGGCTGGCAACAATAATAGTGTCACTGAGGTCTCCGCCGTCGTGGTTTTCGCCTCCCTTACCGAGGATGAGGAAGTTTGTGTGGCCAAAGGCGTCTTTTTCTAATTCTTCACCGGCGATAGAAAGGAAGGGTTTGAAGTCGATGCTGGAAATTGTTTTGTAGATGGCAAAAATGAGCAGAAGAATCGCAAAAACAGTGATACCAATAAAAATCGTGGGGCTCATCTTGCTTTTTCCGGAGGTGCTGGGGGAGATTATGGGCTTTTTTTCTGCCGGTTGGGATTTGCTGAGATGTTTCCTGATTTTTCTACTTTGAAATTTCATAAGTGACTTTCATTTTAGAAAGTTTGGAGATTTAATCAAGGACAATTATTGGCGATTGAGTAGCAAGATGGTAAATCGATTGCCGTTTTCGTCCAATTGAATATCAATACCGATGTTTTGCCAGTTTGGGTTGACAATCTCTTCATCGATGAGCAAAGAGTCGAGGATGCTTTGCCAGCTAAAGTGGGTGCGGAGCAGAGCTTGGGTCAGTCCTTGGATGTTATTTTCGTCGATGGCTTCACTGAGGAGGTCGTTGTTGAGTGCTTGATTTTCGTTGAGGTAGGAGTTGCTGATGTATTGGCCGGTTTGGTCTAGTTCTTGAGCACGGATGAGGACGGAGAGGTTTTCGTCGGCGCGTAGTTGATTGATGGCTGCGATCGCTTCTAGTTCGTTATCGGCAAGAGTTTGATTGGTGAGGGGATTGGTGGAGAAATGTTGAGTGATCACACTGTAGCCTTGGCTGTCTACGGCGATACCAATACCCACTCTTTCCCATTCGGGATTGAGGATGTTTTGGCGATGGATGGCGCTGTTGATCAGGCCGTAGTGTCCAAATTCGATGGAGACGTCTTTGACGAGGTTTTCGCCTACTATTGTGGGGATACCGGCTTCGAGGCGGCGATCATTGGGGGTTTGTCCCTCGAGGTTGACGTGAGCGAAGTAGTTGTTTGCGGCCATGTCGTTACTGTGATTTTGGGCTAGTTGGTTGAGATCAGAGTCGAGAGTGACCGGATCGAGATCAAATTGGGCACGGTAGTTGTTGATAAGGTTGAGCATTTGGTTGCGGCCGGTGCTGAGGTCGGGATTGCTGGTAGGAAATTCGCGGGGGTTGAGGTCATAAAAATTAGGGAGAAGGGGGATAATATTGCCGACATAAACGGTGTGATTGATGACGGCAATTCCACCGGTGTCATTGACTTCAAATTGGTAGTTGCCGCTGGTTTCCGGATTGAAATTGAGGGTGAATTCGCTGCCGCCGCTCACGGTATAGCCGTCAGCTTGGATGCGGTCGCTGGCCACTTCTAAATCCACCAAGTTGACACTACCATCCGGCGCAATATAAAAAGCCTCCCGGTCGAAAGCCACGGAGATGGTGCCGCTGATGGTGATATTAGCGTTGGCGGCCACGCGTTCGGGTAGGGATTGAGGCGTGTAAGTGATGTCGTTATAGCTGTAACCGTGGAGAGTGGGATTAAAAGTTCTGTTATTGCTGCTGAGGTAGGTGGCCGTGAGGTTTGGGGGTGATTGGCTATCGATGGGGGCTGAGGCGATGGAGTAGGTGACAGAGTTGGTATTCCAATTGGCAAAATCGCTGTAACGGACGGGGATATAGTCGAGGTTTTGACGAGAATAGTAAATCTGGCTACGGCTGCCTTGGAGAAGGGTCAGTCGCTTCATTTGGTTGTTGGCGGCGCTGTATTCAAAGATTGTATCACCATCGACGAAATTGACATTGGTGTTGCTAGGGGCGCTGCCGCTGTTTTCGTTATTGCTTGTAGTAGGAGCTTGGTTGACTACGGTGACGGTTTGGGCTTTGCTGGTGCCGCTTTCTCCTTTGAGTAATCCGATTTTGTATTCTCCCGGTTCTGAAAAAAAGACGGGGATGGCAAATCTTTGATTTTGGACGCTATCCATGAAGTCCAGCAGTGGCTCGTTGGCGTTTTTTTCTAATAAAATAGTGGCTGAATTATAGAGTAGATCATCGGTTATTTCCCCTTCGATCACGTAAACTTCATTGGGATAAAAAGTGCGGGGGATTGGTGCGTCTAGCTCGATGCCGTCAAAAAAGTCTGTGGCGATCACTTCGCTGCCGGTTTCTATCGGGTTTAAGTCACTATCAGTGCCGGGAACAGTGGGGCCACTAGTTTGGCCGTAGGGATCAAAGATTTCGAGATGCTCGGCTAGGGCTTCCGGGCTGATATAGCTGCGGTAGATCAATTCACTGATATAAGCTCTAGTAGCGGGAGTGTTGGGGGAGTAGTTGTTACTGATGTCTTCTAAATAGTTGGCTTCGTAGGCATAGCTAATATAAGGGGCAAACCACATGGAACGGAAAACATCGTCAAAATAAGTAAACTCCGTATAGCTTGGAAACTCCCATCCTTGGACCATGGCGATGATCTTGAGGGCTTCAGCCTTAGAAATATCTTGTCCCGGTCTAAAAGTATTGTCGGAGACGTAACCTTCGACCCAACCTTCGTGGTAGGCTTTTTTGACATAGGGGGCGTACCAGCTCTGATGATCGACATCACCAAAAGGAGTGTTGTCGTTTTGGTCGAGCGTAAGATCCGAACCTTCCATGATTAATTTAAGAAATTCGGCACGATTGATGTTGCTGCCTGGTCTGAATGTACCGTCACTGTAACCTTCGATAATGCCTTGTTCTTGGAGAAACTCGATGGCGATGACATTGCGATGAGAGGCGGAGACGTCGCTGAAGTCCGCGTGGGCGATTTGTAGAGGGAGAGTGCTTGCGAGGACGAGAGTAAGTGTGATTTTTGAAAGAATATTTTTCATATGAGCGTTTTTATAGTGCTTCCATTCTAGCTTATTTTAGGAAAAGTTTAAGAAAACTTAAGGAGTTTTTTTTAAGCTGGGTTTATGGTGAAGTATAGTTTTAGATTGTTGTTGGGACTTTTGGGCTTTTTCTTCGGGATATTCTTGTTTGTGCTTTTTTTGGATCAGTTATGGTGGCGCTTTTTTTTCTTGCTGATTTTCGGGTTTTTACTGTTGTTGAAATGGTATCGGCAGTTTGATTTTGTGGCTGTGGTGATTTTGTTGTTGGGGATTTTTTTTGGTGCTTGGCGCTTTTTTGTGGCTTTGGAATTGGCGGAGACGGAGATTAGTCGCTTTGATGGTTATGGTGAGCTCAAGGGCTGTATTGCGGGAGAAGTGGATGTGCGGGTCGATAAGGTGAAGTATTTGTTGGAGGCGCAGGAGTGGGAAGGGCAGGCGGTCAGTGGGCGAGTGCTCATTAATGCTGGGCGTTATCCGGTCTATCAGTATGGGCAGTGTTTTGTGGTGAAAGGTTTTTTGGAGCGGCCGGAGGAGTTTAATGGTTTTGCCTATGATCGTTATTTGGCGCGTTATGGGATTTATGCTTTGATGGGGCGGCCGCGTTTTCAGCTTTTGGAAGAGGAGGCGGGCAACGCTTTTTTGGGGCGGATCTTTAGTTTTAAAGGGGTTTTTGAGGGGAGGTTGAATGAAATATACGCCGAGCCGCATGCTAGTTTTATGGCGGGTTTGCTTTTGGGTAGCAGGAAGGGGATACCTGATCATTTGATGGTGGATTTTAATATTACTGGATTGACTCATATTATTGCTGTTTCCGGTTACAATATTACTTTGTTGATTGTGATTGTCAGTGGCTTTTTTGGTTTTTGTAGTCGGCGGATCAAGGTGATTTTGTCGCTGATTTTTATCAGCAGGATGAGAAATTTTAATACCAGGATTTTA
>CAYMGN010000022.1:0-13546 GCA_964389995.1 uncultured Candidatus Peribacteria bacterium
ATCCTACCTCTCCTCCGAGTTGGTAGGCCAGTTTCATCTGCTTTACATTACCCTGGGCTCTTGTCTTGACAAATAAATTAAAACACTTATAATAATGCGCTAGTCAATAATCTAAGCGCATGAGTAAGCTTCTAAGCGAATTTAAAGGTGAGGAAGACTATATGGTCGCTCTTTTTTTGCAGGGCGGGCCTGAGGCCTTGAGAGAGCATTATCAGTTCTCAGAGGTGGACTTGGTTGCGGTTTTTGACTATTTGGTGTTTGAATACGATCTTTTACTTAGATGTGTGGAGGCTAATGAGGATTTTTTTCTCAATCTCTATATTGAACAAGGTTTGACGCGAGTGCGTGATGTTTTGGGTGTTTTGGATGATAAGTACAATGACTTTTTTGAAGAGGTTTTTGATTACTTGGCGATTGAAAAGAAAGGGATTTATCAACATGTGCTTAATTTTCAGGGGCGCTATGCCGAGGCGGTTAAAAAACATGGTAGCGATTTTGTGAAGAAAATTTTGCGTATCGATAGTGAAAAATATCATGATCAATGGGCGGAAGTCTTAGAATTGCTCTTGAGTATTGTCTGTAAAAATATGATCGAAGAAAGCCAACTCGACCGTGGTTTAGAAAAATTTACTGAGATGTTTAATCGCCAGCGTTTGCATCGTAAGCCCTTTGGTTCTGGATTCTTTCTTTCTTAGTTTTCGGGGGCGAATTCTGGAGTGACCATAAAGAAATCTTCCATCGTTGAACCGTCTTGGTGTTTGAGCATGATGTAGTAAGCTGTTTTTCTGCTATTGCCAGGGAGGTATTTGTAATAGGCTAGATCGATGATTTCGCTTTCTTTTCCCAGTCTTTCTTCGTTGATATGGTTGTCGGAGTCTTCTCTTTCGTCGGCTTCTATTGAGTTGTAATCTTCTTTAGTGATTTCTTCAAACTTGTTATTCTTGGCACGGTAAATATTGCGTAGTTGCTTCTTTGCCTCTTCGAGAGTGTTTGCGGTGATTATTTCTCCGGCCATAAAGATTTTTAGAATAGATTGTAATGGTGCGCCCGGAAGGACTCGAACCCTCAACCCTCGGTTCCGAAGACGCATTTGTATGCATTTTAGCAACGTGGATAGAGCTAGGTCAACTAGTCTTTACTTTTTTGTATCAGCTTCAGCCTTTTTCCAGCTAACCAGTAGAGGAGTAGCGAGGAAGATTGATGAGTATGTACCAACGGCCATACCAGCAGTGAGTGCGAGAATGAAGAAGAAGATTGAGTTGCTGCCGAGTAGGAGGATTGATATGAGTGCGATGAGTGTAGATACTGAAGTGTTGATTGAGCGGCCGAGAGTTTCGTTGAGCGCGGTATTGGCTGTTTTTTCGAGGTCTTCTCCTTTTGATTTGAGGATGTTTTCACGGACGCGATCAAATACGACGATGGTGTCGTTGACTGAGTAACCGAGTACTGTGAGCATTGCGGTGATAAAGAGGGCGTCGATTTCCGCGCCGTAGACAAAGCTCAAGATTGAGAACAAACCGGTGACAATCACCACGTCATGGATCAGAGCGGCAATAGCGCAAGCTCCAAATTTCCATTGGCTGATGGTACGACCTACTTTACGGAAGGCAAAGGCGACGTAGAGGACGATCATGACAATTGCGGTAAGGATCGCTTTGATAGCGTCTTTTAGTACGGTGGCTCCGATTACTGGTCCAATAGTAGTAAAGCGGGGTTCAGTAAAGGCTGGTAATTTGTTTTGTAGTTCGTTGATCAAGAGGTCGTGTTGTTCTGAAGTGAGATACTTGGTTTTTACGATAAATCCTTGTTCGCCAGACGGGAGGATTTGCATATTGCTAAGATCGATGTTTTCAGTTTCTGCTGCTGTAATAGTGGGGTCTTCAGTGTTGGAGTCGGCCACTTCTTCTGGCGGGTTTAGCGGTGCGGTGATATTGCCAGAATTAATCGCTTCTACGCTTTCAGTGAGGGCGTTTTCTACTACGGTTTGTTCGACTGGTTCTTCAAATTGATATTCCATCAAGGTACCACCAGTAAAGTCGATACCGAGATTCATGCCGAAAGCAAAGATAGAAACGATTGCCGCCACTACCAAGGTGCCAGAAAAAGTGAGCCAGAAGCGAGAGCGTTTGATGATTTGGATTTCTTTCTTTTCTGCTCCTTTTTCTTCAGCTTTTGCGCCGAAGGCAAGGGCGCTCTTGGCAATTTTTCTGCCGATGAATCCTTGCATCAAGGTACGAGTAACGGTAATAGCTGTGAACATAGAAATCAAGACACCAGCTGCGAGGTTAAAGGCAAAACCTTTGATGATAGGACTACCAAAGTAAAAGAGAATTGCACAAGTGATCAGGGTAGAAAAGTTTGAATCACGGATAGAAGTCCAAGCGCGGTTGAAGCCGTTTTCTAGAGCAGCTTTGAATGATTTTCCACTACGGATTTCTTCTTTAAATCTTTCGAAGATGAGGATGTTTGCATCGACGGCCATACCAATGGAGAGGATGAGGCCAGCGGTACCGGCTAAAGTAAGTACTACCCCTGTACGAAGTACAAAAGTAATAAAGAGGAATCCAGCACAAGCTAGTAAGAAGGAAACAAATTTTTCTCCTCCTCCGTCTTTATTTTGGATGATGCGGTTAGTGGTGTAGCCGAAGATCAATAGTGAGATAATTACTGCTAAACCAAGATGGATTTGAGATTTGATCAAGAAGATGAGGATAGCGCTGTATACGCCGAGAGCAAGTGAAGCGATCAAGCCGGGTATACGGTAGAAAAATATCATGAAGAGCATAACAAGTCCGAGACCAATTAAGCCGGCATTGACGCTCTTTGTGAGGGCTTCTTGTCCGAGAGTGGCACCGATAGTGTACTCACCTGTGAGGATGATAGGTGCGGGGATAGCACCGGTATTGAGGTCTCTCGCTAGTGCCCGAGCCTCATCGACGGTAAAACGGCCAGTAATTTGTGCACTACCGCCACTAATTTTTTGATTGACGTTTGGAGCAGAGATCAGCTCACCGCCGACAAAGATTGCGATTGGCTTACCGACATTTCTTTCAGTGAGAGCCTCAAAAAGATCGGCACCTTCACTGTTGAATTGGATGTTTACGTAGGGGTTGCTTAATTGATCCAGCTGGAAGTCGGCTCTGAGGAAGTGCTCACCAGTTAGTCCAGTGTCTTGCCAAGGATCATGTTGAGTAGAGTAAGTGATCACTTCGTATGAATACTGAGGTTCATTGACGTTTTCTCTCACGTCATCGGCACGAATGATATTAAAACCTTCAGTGGTTTCTATCACGCTGCTGATTTCTCCGTCAGTGGTTAATCCCAAACTGGCCTCAGAGAAATTGAAAGGGTAAGTGCCGTCGTCAGTAATCACTGGTTGGTCGAGTTTTCCGCCGTCATCTTTGCTGTCTGCGTCATCTGAGTATTCACGAGCGATTTCACCAAAGGTATCTCCGGGGTTTTCGCTGTCAGCTAGTCTTTGTCTCAGTTCATTGGCTAATTGTTTGGCTTCATCGGCGCTTCTGGTAATGCCTGCTGCTGCCCCGTCAGCTCCTTCATAGGAAATAAGAATACGGCTGACATCCACTTCTTTTTCATTCTTTACTGCTTCGCTAGTACCAGTTAGTTTGATCAGAGCAATGCCTGATTCTTGGATGGTGGTACCGCTTTGATCGAGGACGAAGCGTCCAGCCGTGTCGACGGCGCTACTGTAAACCTCTCCGATTTCTAATTCTGCGAGGGCGTCACTGATAACTGTTTCGATTGAGCTGGAAAAAACCGTGTCGTAAGTTTCGTATCTTACTTTTCCGGGATAGGCTTGCTCTTCTTCTTGGGCGACGATTTCAAAGTCTTCTCCGTTTTCAGTGATTCGGGCGAGAGCAGCTTCGGCATTTTCTCGGGACTGAGCTACTTCAGCTTCGTTATCGGAAGTGTCGAGGTTTTCTTTTTGTTCTTTAAATTCGAGTTGAATGGTTTTTCCGACTGTTGCTTTTGCTTTTTCCAAACTGACTAATTTTTGTTGGTCGTCGTCGAGAGTTGCGACATCAAAATCAGGACCGAGGTATTGATTCACATCTTCTTGAGTGAGTGTTGTTGTTTCCGACAACTCTACTACGATGTGTTTTTCCTCTGCTACTTCAGAGATATATATGTTGGGTTCGGCTACACCAAGGCCATTTACCCTTCTTTCAATAACTTCTTTTACCCCATCGACAATTTGTTCTTGGTCGGCTTCCGGCACTTTTCTGAGATCGATACGATAATCAAGCTGAGAACCACCTTGGAGATCTAGTCCGAGGTTGATCTTTGTATTAGTGACTGATTCAGGGAGGAAAGGGAAATATTTTTCTTGGATATCTCCGGGTAGATTAAAAATAGTTAATCCAAGTGTCACGAGCACAATGAGAATAATTTTTAATGAGGTGTTTTTCATATTAGTAGTTGTTAGGGTGCTTGATGTAATTTTTTGTCTAAATCTTCGTTATTTCCTTTCCCGCTGCGGCCGTAGTCGTCTTCTAATTTTACGACATCGTCCAGCTCAGGAGTGGAAACTTCGAACACCTGGCTATCCTCAAGGGCCTCCAGGCGGTGGATAGTATAGGGGAGGACATCTACTTTGTCACCAGGATTTAAGATTTTTTCTTGCAATTGGTCCTGCTTTTTTCCATAGATAAGTTTTGCCTTGCCACTATAAAGATACTGGGTTTCTTGTTTCTTTTCATGATATTGAAGGCTATAGCGGTGTCCTTTTTTGATCTCGAGGATTTTGCCGGCGTAAGCTTCTGTATGGGCAAACCAAATCTCTTTTCCCCAGGGTTTGAGCTTGATTTTGACCGGATGTAATGATTCCATAACTTGAGTTTTGAGTATTTATCTAACTATAGCGTAAATTTAGTTTTTTTCAATTTCTTTAACTCTTTTGCAGTCTTTTTTGTTACACACTAAGGTGCCGTCTTTAGTATTAATGACTACGATGTCCTTCAGGCCGATCACTGCTACTTTTTTTCCTTCTGTATTGTGGACGATGGCGTTTTGACAGTCTAGGAGTTCTGCGTTGCCCATTTTGAAATTCTTGTGTTCATTTTTGTCTGACATTTCCCAGATTGCTTGCCAATTGCCGACATCAGACCAGCCGAGATTTGCTTTGAGGATGCGGATTTCTCTCGGATTGACTCTTTCCATGATGGCGTAATCGATGGATATTTTTTCGATTGTGGGATAGATGCGATTTATGAAGTCCTCCTGCTTACTGCTGCCATAATTATCTTCAATTAACTGCAATTTTTGATAGATCTCAGGCTGAAGTTTTTGGAAGTGGTCGAGCATTTTAGTGGCTTTGAAGACATAAATGCCTGTATTCCAAAGGTAATTGCCCGATTTTACAAATTGGACGGCAGTTTCATAGTCTGGTTTTTCGGTGAAGTGTTTAATGCTGTAAACTTCACAGCCGTTCGTGTCGTCGATTTTTTCACCAATGCGGACGTAGCCGTAATTAGTATTGGGTTCTGTAGCTGGAACTTCAATGATATTGATATAACCTTCTTCCGCTATTTTAGCTGCGGCTTCGAGGTTTTTTTGGAAATTTTCATTATTGCTGATGTGTTGATCGGCGTAAATGACGGCGATGATTGCATCGGGATCTTGGTGGGCGATGATGCTTGTCGCCAATCCAATACAAGGGGCGGTATCTCGTAAGGCGGGCTCGATGATAAGGTTTTCTTGCGGAATGTTAGGGGCTAACTTTTCCACTATATTGAGATGTTCGTGATTAAGAGCGATATAAATATCTTCAGGTGCTAAAAAATTGACCCTTTCTATCGCTTCTTCAATCATAGTCTTGTCTGAAGTAAGAGCTTGAAACTGTTTTGGGACCGATGGTGTTGAGAGAGGCCAGAGTCTGGTGCCGTTTCCGCCTGCGAGAATTAATGCTTTCATGCTGCCGGGGTCAAATGTTTTTAGATTATACTTAGATTTGCAATAAACTCAAGTACCATTCCATGATGATTTCGCCAAAGAAGACGCTAATGAGGATGCCCATTACGAGGAAGGGGCCGAAAGGAATGGCGCTTTTGCGATTGACTGAGCCCTGTGTCAAGAGTCCGACACTGATCAGTGATCCTAAAAGATAGGCAGCGATGAGGGCGATGAGGCCTTGTTGCCAGCCGAGCATCAATCCCATGAGTGCTCCTAATCTGAGGTCGCCGCCTCCAATCCATTTTCCTTTTGAAAGGACGAATTGGGCCAGGAAGAAGCCAAAGATTGCCAATGCGCCGATAATCATTGAGGTTATGGAGACGAACTCAAAGATCAGTCCGCCGGCGAGAGCGATACCAATGGCCGGGAGGGAGATGCGGTCGGGGATTTCACGATACTTGAGATCATAAAAAAAGATTGCGGTGAGGAAAGAAAAGATAATGAGGTGATAAAAAAAGATTTCAAAGGTGGTCCAGTTGATGCTGTAGTTGATAAAATCAGGGTTAACTAGTGATCCGGCAGTTTCCAGGAAATTCCATTTAAGAAAGATTGCGAGAAAAAGCGTACCGGTAACGATTTCGATAAAAAGATAGTTGGGGGAAATTTTTTCGTTGCAGTAAGCACATTTGCCGCGGAGAAAGAGCCAGCTAAAAACCGGTATCAGATGACGCCATTTAAGTTTCTTTTTGCAGTGGGGGCAGACAGAGCGGGAAAAAATGATTTTTTTGTCTTTGCTGTGGATGCGGTAGTTGACGACGCTGAGGAAGCTGCCGATTGCGGTACCAAGGATGAAGATAATTAATGCTAAAAAAAGTGTCATGTTTTAAGGTTAGAAGTTTGAATTAGTGATGTTGGCTTTTAAAAAGTTTGAGCTTTGGTCATGCGTGAGGGATTGGTATTGGCGGGCGGCGAGAGTGGCGATTTCGCTATTGGGGGCTGCTTCTATCGCTTGGCGGTAGTATTGGCGGGCGGTGATCGTAGACCCTTGGGTTTGGTAGAGGCGGCCGAAGTTGTAGTAGGCGACTTCTAATCTCGGATCTATTTCAATTGCCTTTTGGAGATTGGTGCGCGCTGATTCTATTTGGTTGTTGGCAAGGTAGGCCCAACCAAGGAGATTGTAGCTCATGGCGTCTTCAGGGTTTTGCTTTTGATTTTTTTGGGCGAGGACGAGGGCGGTGCTCGCTTTTTTGAGGTGATCGATGTTAAGCCAGACTAATTTTATATAGTCTTCTGTTTCTCCATTTCCATTGTCTACGATCGTTTTGAGGCTAGTAGCTGCGGATTGGAAGTCTTGTACTTGGATGTAGATTTCGCTGAGGATGCGATTGAGGTCCTCACGTGGGATAAAGCCGTTTTCTTCTGCTTCTTCGAGGAGAGTGAGGGCTTCGCTTGTATTGCCGTTGGCGTATTGGCTCATACCGAGAAAAAATAGTACGTTGGGGTTTTCTGGATCGAGGGAACGCGCTTGTTCTAGAGCATCGATTGCTTCTGGATATAGGCCGATGTTGAGATAGGAATATCCCTGGATTAACCAAGCATCACGGTAATTACTTTGTTGATCGAGGATGCGATTGGTGACGAGGATAGCTAGTGGAAATTGATTGACCTCGGTGAGGGCTTTTGCCAGTCCGGTTTCAAGCATCAAGGGGTTAGCTTCTGTAAAAAATTCGAAATTTTCGTATTGGCTGATAAAGGCTTGAGAGTATTGAGTAATTTGCGGGTATTGTTCTAGATTGGCTTCCACTAAACTTTGAAAAGAATTTCTAGCTCCTTCAACGTTGTCTTCGGCGACTTGGATAATGCCATTGTAATAACGGACTTGTGGATGAGTTTGGTCTAGTTGAGCGAGAATGCTCTTGGCGTTTTCAATCTCGCGTAGATTGAGATGTGATTGAATGATTCTGAGGTAGATACTAAAGGAATCGATTTCTAATTTTTGTGCTTGGAGATAAAATCTTTTGGCGTTTTCGTATTGGTTATTGAGGCTGTAGGCGTCGGCAAGTTTTACTAATAGTTCGCTATCGAGAGGGTTTATTTCGTAAGCTGCTTCGTATTCTCTAATTGCTGATTCGACGTAATCTCCGGAAAGGTCTTCGTCGCCGGCTTCGACATGGCCGGAAAAGGTTTTGGGGATTAATTCTACTGTGCCGATTGGATTGGAGTTGTTGTTAGAATTATTAATTTCCGCAGGAATTTGATTGTTGTTTTCAAAATTTCCCTCTGCTTCATTTTCATTAACTGTATTGGTTTGACCGGTTTGATTATTTTTACCGCTAGTTTCTGGAGCAGTATCTCTATTAAGAAGATGATAACCGATAAAGGCTAGTCCGGTGAGGATAACAATCCAGGCGATGATAAGTAGGGCTTTTTTCATACGATGATTGAGCGGTTAGCAAGACAGAGGGCGACGGCAATTGCATCAGCAGCATCGTCAGGCTTTGGTGTTACTTTAAGATTGAGAATTATTTTGACCATTTTTTGGATCATTTTTTTATCCGCCTTGCCATTACCACAGATTTGAGATTTGATTGCCAGGGGGGTAAATTCGTGATCTTCGATGCCGTATTGAGCCAGAGTATAAAGTACGACACCGCGTGCTTGAGCAACTGAGATGGCTGTTTTGACGTTAGTCTGAAAAAATAATTTTTCAACTGCTGCCTGTTGTGGTTTGTAGGTTTCGATTAGTTGCACTAGGTCTTCGTTAATTTGTTTTAGTCTTTCACTTAGTTTTAGTCCGACTGCTGTGCGGATGCAGCCATAGTCTAGGAGTTTGGTTTTGCTGCCATTTCTTTCGAGGATGCTAAAACCGGTGGTAGCTGTGCCAGGATCGATGCCGATGATTCTCATACTTTGATAGTTGATAGGATTTTTTCTTTCTTGCTGGCATTGCAGACGAGGAGGATTTTTTCTCCTTTTTTAATCTTTTTTTCCTTCTTGAGGAATTGGAGGATAGAGTCGCTGTCGCTGGGGTCGAGTTTCGCTTCGAGTATTTGATTGATACCCCAGATCAGGGCTAGTTCGCGCTTGGTTTTTGCGTTTGGGGTGATCACTATTAGGGGAGTATAGATGCGATGTTTAGCGATATGTCTTGCTGTGTAGCCGTCTTCGGTATAGATAATTATTTTTTTTGCTTTCCCATCAAGAGCGAGTTCACAGGCGTTGATGCAGGTGGCGTTTTCACTATGTTTTAATCTTCTTTCTATTTCTGCACCGACTAGCTCTCTTTCCTTTTCCAATTCTTTTTCTACTGCTTTTGCTACTTTGCTCAGTACCCGTGTCGCTTTGGCTGGAAATTTGCCGACGGAACTTTCGTTAGAAAGCATAATGGCGTCAGTGTGATCAAATACGGCGTTGGCAGCGTCAGAAACTTCGGCGCGGGTGGGTACGGGATTTTCGATCATAGAATGCAGTACTTGGGTCGCCGTAATTACCGGCTTGCCGTAAATGTTGGCGAGGTAGATGATCTTTTTTTGAATAATCGGAACTTGTTCAGGGGTGACGTTGAGAGCAAGATCGCCACGTGCAACCATTACGCCGTCACTTTCGACAACAATTTCTTCGAGATTTGCTACCGCTTCTTTTCTTTCGATTTTGGCGATTACTTTAGTTTTTTTCTTTTTTTTAGCGATTAGTTTTTTGAGATCTTTGATGTCTTTTGAGTCTTTTACAAATGAAAGTGCAACATAATCGACGTCATGTTTAAGGCCAAATTCTAGATCTTCTTTATCTTTGGTGGTGATGGTTTTTGCGGAAATTGTGGCAGTGGGGATATTGATCCCTTTGCGGCTTTTGATTGTACCTCCGTGTTTTGTTGTGCACTCTATTTCTTGAGAAACTTTGTTTACTTTTAATTCGATCAGTCCGTCATCGATCAATAGAGAATCTCCTTTTTTTACGTCTTTGATAATACCTTTGTACCCACTACTGATGTGAGTGCCTTTTTCATCTTGGAATCCGGTCATTTTTTTAACAGAAATATAGACTTTATCTCCCTTTTTAATTTTTAGCCCTTGTTCTGGCATTTCACCGGTACGGATTTTTGGACCTTGGAGATCTTGGAGGATGGCGATGTCTTTATCGCAATCTTTTGCCGCTTGACGGAGATTTTTGATGATTTTTTGATGATGCTGATAGTTGCCGTGCGAAAAATTGAGTCGGGCAACGTTCATCCCTGCCTGGATAAGAGCAGTTAATTCTGTACAGGAGTCGCTGGCAGGACCAAGTGTGCAGACTATTTTGGTTTTTTTCATAGGAGGGGGGATTTATTTACTTTACGGTCACACTTTTGGCGAGATTACGTGGTTTGTCAGGGTCGTTTTCGCGGAGGATGGCAAGTTGATAGGAGAGGATTTGGATAGGAATGATATTGACGATAGGGGAGGCGTCACCGGTGTCTGGTACTTTGATCCAGAAATCAAAAACTTCGTGGTTTTCTGGAGAGACTCCAATAATGTAGCCACCTCTCGCCTTTACTTCTTGGGAGTTTGAAAGCATTTCTTTTTTACTTTCGTCATTTGGTACAAAGGCGATTACCGGTGTATTTTCGGCTATAAGCGCTAATGGTCCGTGTTTTAATTCGCCTCCGGCAAAGCCTTGAGCATGGATGTAGGATACTTCCTGCAGTTTAATTGCCGCTTCAAGTGCCATCGGGTAGTTTGCTCCGCGGCCAATGATATAGAGTGATTCAACTTCTTTGATTTTTTGGGCCAAGGTCATGATGTGGTCTTCATAGCGCGGATTGAGCATGTCATTAATTTTTGCTGCTGTGTCTATTAGTAGTTGTTTTCCTTCATGAACTCCGCCGTTACAAGCATAGGCAAGCAATGTCAGGATCGCGATCTGGGAGGTTGTGGCTTTTGTTGAAGCGACCGCTTTTTCTGGTCCTGCTTTGATGGGAATAACGATGTCGGAGATCCTAGCCATACTGGAACTTTCAACATTCACTACTGAGGCTACTTTTACTCCTTTTTCTTTAGCGATCTCTATTGCTTCTAAAGTATCAGCTGTTTCTCCCGATTGAGAAACGCAAATCATCAGGCTTTTATCGGTGAGGAAATGCCTTTGATTGCTAAATTCTGAACCAAATTGAAAATTAACGTGTTTTTTGGCAACGTTAGCAAAGAGATATTCTCCGACCATGCAGACTTTACCGGCAGTACCACAGCCAACAAAGTAGGTGCCAAATGCTTTTTTAATTTCATTGGCAAGATTTTCGATGTGGTCAGCTTCTTGATTGATTGCTCTTTGGAGGGTTTCTTTTTGTTCCATGATTTCTTTGATCATGAAGTGTGGATAGTCACCTTTTTCAGCGCTTTCTTCATCCCATTCGATTTCGACAATTCTTTTTTCGATTTCTTCATTTGTTTCCAGGTCGAGAAATTTGATTTCTTTTCCCTCGATAATCACCATTTGATTGTCGTCCAAGTAGATTACTTTATTAGTATATTTGAGAAAAGCGGGGATGTCAGAGGCAACAAAATATTCACCTTCTTTTTCGCCAACGCCAATAATTAGGGGAGATCCCTGGCGAGCAGCAATGATTTTGTCGCTACCTTTTTCGATCGCAACAAAGGCATAACGCCCTTCTATTTCTTTAGCAGTGAGGATGGCGGCTTCTTCAAAATCGTGATTGTCTTTATGAAATTCGAGGAGGTGAGCGATTACTTCCGTGTCTGTTTCCGAGCGAAATTGATTACCCTTTTTTTGAAGGAAATTTTTGATTTCCAGATAATTCTCAAAGATGCCATTGTGTACTAAAGTAATGCTTTCATCATCAGAAATATGAGGATGAGCATTTTTTTGAGAAACACCACCGTGGGTAGCCCAACGAGAGTGTCCGATAGAAATATGAATTTCTTCGTCGACCTCGCCCATTGCAAGATTAGAGTTGCCAAAGTCAACTTCTTCAGGATTAAAGTCGCTAATTTTACCCACTTGTTTATGGATCATGATTTGATCCTTTTGTTTGTAAGCGACCCCCCAGGAATCATAGCCGCGATATTCTAAAGATTTGAGGCCTTCGACCACGATTTCTGGAGCATTAGTTCTTTTTCCGTGGTAGGCAAAAATTCCACACATAATTGATTGTTTTATTCTTTGCTATTTTAGTTGAAAGCAGGTATTCATTCTAGTAGGGCGACTTGACATCGAGCTGCTTTTTTATTTTACTGAGGTTTTCGATGCCGTTTTCTTTTACTAGAGCCATATCTTCGATGCGTACTCCAAATTTTCCTGGAAGGTAAATCCCCGGTTCGACGGTAATCACTGTATTGGCTTTTATTTTTTTGTTGTATTTTGAGGCTAGGGCGGGGGATTCGTGGATATCCAATCCGACCCCGTGGCCTCCAGCGTGAGTGTAGTGCTCTTGATGGCCGGAAGCGTTGATGATCTCTCGTGAGTAGGCGTCTGCTTGAGCTCCGGTCACTCCTGCCTTGATATTTTCCAGGGCATGATTTTGAGCTTTTAATACTAGATTGTAGATTTCTGCTTGGGCTTTTGTCGGTTTGTCAGCAAAGATTACCCGCGTCATATCTGAGCAGTATCCTTGATATTTCATTCCCATATCGATAAGAATTAAGGAGTCTTTTTTTAGTTTAGTTTGATCAGGGCCATGATGAGGCGAGGCGCTGTGTTTATCAAAAGCGACGATCGGATCAAAAGAAACGTCTTCAGCACCAAAATGAAAGCCTAACTCTTTAATCTTCCAGGCTAGTTCTATTTCAGTTACTTTTTTGTTTGATTTTGCTGCGCTTTTGATGATTTTTTCGATTTCGAGGAATACTTTTTCGTTTATTTGCTGACTTTTTTTGATCTTTTTAATTTCTTCAGTGCTTTTTACTTCGCGCTTCTCTTCTAATTGCCCGGAAATATTATGAAATTTTACTCCTTTACTCAGTTTTTTGAATTTTTTATAGCGACTGACTCGGAGATCGTCTTCTTCTACCCCTAACTTTTCAATGCGGTGTTTTTTTAGTAATGCCTGCCAGTGAGCTTCTAATTCTTGAGGATTGCGCCATACTCTGGTGATGTCTACTAATTCTACGTCTTTTTTGATTGTGTCTTGGGCTCGGAGGATGTAGCGGGAATCGGTAAAGAGGTATTTCTTGTTTTTAGTAAGCAGCATAAAGCCACTGGATCCAGTGAAGTTTGATAAATATCGCACGTTTGTTGAATTGGTGATGAGGGCGGGGAGATCCATTTTAGGCGTGTTTTAGGAAATAGGTGATAATTTCTTCTTCTTTGGTGATTTCTTGAGGAATTTTTTCTAAAGTTTTCATTACATGTTTGCGTTGATAGCCGAGGCTGATGAGGGCGTCGACGATATCATCGTTAATATCAACTGTATTGCTTTCGCTTAAGGTTTCGATCTTGGAAAGTTCGATCTTTCCTTTTAGTTCTAGCACCAACCTTTGTGCTGTTTTTTTACCGATGCCTGGCACTTTACAGATGAGCGCGATGTCTTCTTCGATAATCGCTTTTTTGATTTTGCCGGCTCCTTGATTGCATATTTCCATTCCTACTTTTGGTCCGATGCCATTAACTGCAAGCAAGGTTTGAAAAAAGTGCATTTCCT
>CAYMGN010000022.1:13556-16405 GCA_964389995.1 uncultured Candidatus Peribacteria bacterium
CTCCATTTCTGTAAAACCATAGAGATCAAAAGAGTCTTCACGGATATGACTGTGGATAAAAAAGGCAATCTCTTGCCCCTCCTCTACTTTGCTGAGAGTGCCAGTATTGAGAAATATCAGATAACCGACCTGCCCAGCGAGGAGGATTACTTTGCTTTCGATTACGCGACTGATTTTGCCTTGGAGGTAAGCGATCATGATTTTAGGATGCCATTCTCCTAGGAAAAATGCAAAAAGTTGTTGAGGAAATTTTTCTTGAATGTTTTGAAATTGCCTTCGGCGATGCTTTTTCTGATGTTACTCATGAGCTGAAAGAGAAATCTCAAATTATGGGCACTGAGGATTTTTTGGCCGAGGATTTCTTTTTCTTTAAATAGATGGTGTACGTAAGACCGGCTGTATTGTTCGTCATCGGGTGTCGGTAAATTGGGATCTAGTGGAGTTTGGTCTTTTTGAAAGTGAGCGTTGGTGATATTCATCCGTCCTTCACTTGTCCAAAATGCTCCGTGTCTGGCAATACGTGTAGGGTGTACGCAATCCATCATGTCTACTCCGCGATCGACGGCTTCGAGGATGTCTTCCGGTTTGCCGACCCCCATGAGATAACGTGGCTTTTCTTTGCTGAGGTGGGGGATTACCGCTTCGATCATCTGGTACATCTCCTCTTTACTTTCTCCTACAGATAAGCCCCCGATGGCGTTGCCCGGGAGGTCTAAGTCGTTGATAAATTTTGCCGATTCTTTCCTAAGGTCAGTAAAAACGCCGCCTTGGCAGATGGGGAATAGTGCTTGTTTAGTTGATTGTTGTTCATTGAGTTCCATATGTCTTTTTTTGCACTTTTTCACCCAGCGATGAGTGCGGTCCATCGCTTCATTAAAATAATTTTTTGTACTGTCGGCGGGGGCGCATTCATCGAAAGCCATAATAATGTCGGCTCCAATGTTATGCTGAAATTCCATTACTTTTTCTGGGGTGAAAAAATGTTTAGAACCGTCAATATGTGACTTAAATTGCACTCCTTCTTCAGTGATTTTCACCTTGGTTTTTATCTCATTCTTTGCGCCGTACTGTTTGTCTTGTGCAAGGGAAAAAACTTGAAAGCCTCCAGAGTCTGTGAGGATCGGTCTGGGCCATTTGATCCATTGATGTAAACCGCCCAATTCTTTGATCAGTTCGGTGCCTGGTCTGAGATAGAGGTGATAGGTGTTGCCGAGGATGATTTGGGCGTCGAGTGCGACTAGTTCCTTTTGAGACAGGGTTTTTACTGTGCCTTTTGTGCCACAGGGCATAAAGACTGGAGTTTTGATTGTGCCGTGTGGAGTTGCAAAAACACCAGAACGAGCATCGCCGGAGTCGCTGGAGTGTTCAATTTGAAAGTTGAACATTTATTTTTCGCTATCGGCTGTTTTTTCTTCTTTTTTTGAATCCTCTGCTTTCTTTTCAGTTTCTTCTTCAGTGCCTTTTTCGGTGAGGTTTTCTACTTCCGGTTTCTTTTTTTCTTCGGTAGAGGCTTTTGCTGCTTCTTTTTCTTCACCTTTTTTTACTTTCTTTACTTTTTGAGCAGCCATTTCTTCTGCTCTTTTTTGTTTAGCTAAGAATTTTTCAACTTGACCAGTTTTAATAACTTTTTGCTTCCCAGTGTAGAAAGGGTGGCTGCTAGAAGTGGTTTCAACTTCAATAGCAAAGTACTCTTTGCCGTCAATTTTAACTGTTTTTTTACTTTTTGCGGTTGATTTGCAGATAAACTGATCTCCAGTGGAGCTGTCTACAAATACAACATCATGTAATTCTGGGTGAATTCCTGTTTTCATATTAATTAGTCAAGTTTTCTGAATTTTAGCTTCAATAATATACTGTAGGCTTTTTTAAATGTCAAAATCAAATTTACTTTTCCAAATATTTTATACGATAAAGCAAGCCGCTTCCGAGGAGGATGGCTATCAATGACAAAATAATCTGCCTAGAAAGACGTACGTTGATGACATTTACTTGAAGGGTACGGGTGATTATTTCGCCGCTGTCGTCTTTAATAGTGAAATTGATTTCTTGAGCACCCTTAGTTTTAAAAGTGTGATTTACTTTTGGGCTTTCGATTATTTCTCCATCTATTTCCCAGAGATAAGCGGTTATATCTCCGTCTTCATCAAAAGAACTAGAGGCATCAAAGGTGATTTTTTCGAGAAAACCGACTTTGATGTTGTCTGCTTTGCCTATTTTTTCGATATCAATTACGGGAGCTTTGTTTAGTGGGTGTTTGTCTTCGAGGTCAGGGATTCCGTCGTTATCATCATCAGGATCCTTGTTGTTGCCGATTTTATCACCATCAGTGTCGATAGTTTCTTCAGGATCTAAGGGGAAAGCATCTTCTTTATCATTTACTCCATCGTCATCACTGTCTGCTTTTAGGGGGTCTGTTTTGTTTATTTCTTCGGTGTTGTCGAGGATACCGTCATTGTCATCATCTGGGTCAGCGAGGTTGCCTATGCCATCTTTGTCGGTGTCTAGGCTTTCGTCCGGGTCTAATGGTAGATCGTCAAAGATGTCTGGCACTTCGTCGTTGTCGTCATCTTCGTCAGCATTATCTCCGATGGTGTCCCCGTCGCTGTCAATCCATTCGGAGGCGTCAAGGGGGAAGTGATCTTCCTGATCTGGGTAGCCGTCGTTATCGTCGTCGTTGTCTTTAGCGTTAGGAGTGCCGTCGCGGTCAGTGTCTTGTTCGACATAAACTGTGCTGCTGATCCAGTTATTGCCGGGGTTGTCTAGTGCTTTGTCCCAGGGGATTATTTGGACGGCGATTTCATAGTTGCCAAAGCCTTGGGGAGTCCAATCTACAAAGACGTCATCGGTGC
>CAYMGN010000022.1:16415-16880 GCA_964389995.1 uncultured Candidatus Peribacteria bacterium
GATTGATTGATCAGCGCCGATATGGGCGTCATTAGCAAAGAAGCGCACGATTCCGAGGAGGTCTTGATGGGAATTATTGATTGCGGTGGCGTAGATCCTCACTGATTTGCCCTCGAGGAAGGCATTGGTGTTGAAGCGGATGCTTTGATTGTTGAGGGTGAGGTCGCCATCGTAAGCGAAAGCGCTGGTCGCAAAGCTGCAGGCCAACGCTAGTGTACTTATCAGTTTAAGTAAAAACTTACTTTTCCGAAGTGAGTAATTCTTGCTGTTTGTTATCTTTTTTGTTTTCTTCCTGATCATCGTCAGTATTTATGTTTTCAATGAGGGAGATTGAGGCAACCGAGTCTTTCGGCTTTAGACGCATGAGGTAAACTCCTTGAGTTGCTCGTCCTTGGCTAGGGATGTGTTTGCTAGGCATTCTGATTAATTGGCCCGACTTAGAAATAATGATTAGATCCGCATCGG
>CAYMGN010000023.1:0-824 GCA_964389995.1 uncultured Candidatus Peribacteria bacterium
TAGCGATTACGCTGAAATCCGCCTCCGCTTTCGTGATCAGGGCCAATGGTCCGAATGGCTTTTGCTCGAAGGAGAAGAAGATGCCTATGATCCCCGCTATCGAGTAGCAGTAGCTTCCACTAATCAAGCTGATACCTTTCAATATCAAATTACTTTTGTCGGAGATGCTAAGGTCTCCGATTTTCAATGGACTTTTATTAATTCTGGAGACTATCTCTTTAAAGAACCTAATCTCAAAAACAGTGCGGCCGCGGCCAATCTTTCTGCCACTCAACTTGCTCTCTCCGTTGCTAATTCTAATCTCAATATTGCCACCAGAGATCAATGGGGCGCCAACGAAAACTACCGCTATCTCACTGAAGAAACTGAAGACATTGAAGAAGACCTTGCCGACATTCCGCCTAGTTATTATCAGGAATTTGCCGACGAATTAAAATTTTCTCGCGTAGTTGACCGAGACAGTCGTGGAAATCTCTACCTCTGGCCCCTGCAATATCCCACCAAGGTAAAGAAATTTATTATTCATCACACCGCCACCACTAAAAATCTCGACAATCCCCAACAAGCGATTCGTGATATTTATTACTATCATGCTATCGGGCGTGGTTGGGGAGACATCGGTTACAATTATATCGTCGATCAACAAGGTCGTATTTATGAGGGGCGCTACGGCGGCGAAGGTGTGATCGGAGCACATGCCGGAATTGGTAATAACGGCTCCATCGGTATCGCCGTCCTCGGCAACTATGAGACTAGCCAAGTGCCTCAAGCGGCTATAGATAGTCTCGGTGAATTGATCGCACAAAAAGCGGAAATCCACGACA
>CAYMGN010000023.1:834-2009 GCA_964389995.1 uncultured Candidatus Peribacteria bacterium
GAACTGATGCCCAACCTCTTTGGTCATCGCGATATCGGTAGCACCACCTGCCCTGGCCGTAATCTCTACGAAAAACTCGCTGTTCTCCGCCAATTAGGAAATGATCGTCAGCAGCAAAAGGAAAAATTTGTCAAAGACTATGATTATCTCGACCATTCAGACGTAAAATACGTTGAGCTCAGCGCCGGTGTAACCCAAGAAGTCACTCTCGAATTTGAAAATATTGGTAATAAAAATTGGGGGCCAGAAACCTTCATCGTCGTTAACAAAGATCCGGCCTTTGATGGCGTTATTGATTTTCCTACTAAAGACGGCGCAGTTTTGGCCACAATGGAAGAAAACTCAGTCGCTCCCGGAGACCGCGCACACTTTAAATTTTCGATCCGTGGTTCTGGCAACAAGGGAATTGTAGAAATGAATATCGCCCCGGTCATCGATGGTTCCATCAAGATATCCGACTACAAAAAAATGCCTGTTTCCGTTCTCGATGGTTACTATGACTATCAATTTGTCTCCCAAAGTGAGGTCCCTAAAAAATTACGCACAGGAGACACATTGACTATCACTGTAAAACTCAAAAATACCGGTAATGCTTCTTGGTTTAACAGTGGAGAAAACGTCACCAGACTGGGAACTGAAAGACAACAAGATCGTATCACTGACTTCCTCCCAAATAGCAGCAACCGCTATGCCACTTTACTCGAAGATGAAATTTCCCCTGGAGAAACCGGCACCTTCGTCATGAATCTTACGGCACCAGAGCCCGGAGCTTATAAAGAATACTATCGCCCAGTAATCGACGGCATCACTTGGATGAAAGATCAAAATCTCTTTTTTGAAACAGCAGTCTACGAAGGCGAATACAATGGACAATTAATTTCCGATACCCATCTCGGTACCACTAACGGTGGACAAACCCTCTCTGCCCGTATGCAAATAGCCAATATCGGTAATGCAACCTGGAATAAAGATCAATTTTTTGCTGATTATCTCGAAAGCGACCAATATACCCTCAGCAATTTCCGCGTCTTCGAATCCAAAATCGAAACCGGTTGGCTGGCCACTATCCGTTTTGATATCACTCCCAAAGAATCCCTCGCAGACGGGCGTTACTACATCCAACTCAATCCAAGATTTAATGGAAATGATCTCTTCGATCAAGCTGCCAGCCTTAG
>CAYMGN010000023.1:2019-2984 GCA_964389995.1 uncultured Candidatus Peribacteria bacterium
CGCGGTCTTTCAATTAGAAAGAGGGATGAGTTGTGTCGATCACACCTTGGTGACCGCTGGCGAAACTCCTCAAGTCATCGGCAGCAACACCGAAAACAAGAGTTCAGCCAGAGAAATCCGTATCAAAATTAGTTTCGATCAACTACCAATTGTCACCGCTGACAAAGACTTTTTTCTTCAATCCAACAATAAAGTACTCGGAAATTTCCAGGCCGGCACCAAGGCTGAGGTTCGCTATCTCAATCAAGAATACCAAGTAGTAGCCAACAACCAAACCTACATTAGCAGCGAGCCAATCCTTTTTGCTTCCAACAATTCTGATACCATCATGGAAATCACAAATTTTGAACACCGACCAGCCTGGAACCAAGACCTTAACGACAATCAATATCGCGGCAAATTAGAATTTCAATTCTATGATGGTGATTTCCTCACGATCAACCACATCGATCTCGAACAATACCTCAAAGGTCTCGGTGAAGTTTCTAACAGCGCCCATCCCGAAAAAATTAAATCGATTATGGTCGCCGCCCGGACTTACGCCCGCTACTACATGGACGTAGATCGCAAGTTTCCTGACAGACCTTACGATCTCGATGACGATCCCGAAGTAAGCCAAAAGTACCTCGGCCATGGACTAGAAAAGCGCTCTCCAAATGTTGCCAAGGCTGTGGACAACACCCGCGGCGAAGTAGTCAAATACCAAGGTCAGTTAGTTAAAACCCCATACTTCAATCAAAGTGATGGTACTACCACCAAAAGCGCAAAATCGGTTTGGGGCTGGACTACTACCCCTTATCTCCTCCCCGTCGACGATAGTCTTTGCGATGGTGAAGAATTCCTCGGACATGGAGTCGGACTCAGTGGTTGCGGCGCCACCGCCATGGCTGAAGACGGCAAAACTTATTTAGAAATTCTCACTCACTACTACACCGGAGTTAATATCGAAGAAATCTATTAATTAT
>CAYMGN010000023.1:2994-12037 GCA_964389995.1 uncultured Candidatus Peribacteria bacterium
CCGCCACTGCCGAAACATCCTTGGCTTTACTTAGTGATGGTCAAATCCTAGCCGAAAAAAGCTGGATCAGCGCTAACGACGAAGCCGCCAAACTCCCCCCAACCATCGCCGCGCTCCTCAACCAAAACGGCCACAAATACCAAGACCTCACCGCCCTCATCGTCATCTCCGGCCCCGGTTCTTTCACCGGCCTCCGCGTCGGAGTAACAATCGCCAACACCCTCCGCTACCTCCTCAATATCCCTCTCTATCACCTCAACACCTTCGAATACCTCTGGCTCCGCCAAGGACAAATTGCCCAACCACAGCAAACTGCCCTCCTACTCTTCGCCGGTCAACGCGGCCTCTACTTCCAAACAAGCCCCAGCGATCAACCCAGCCTCCACAATCTCGATACCGTCCCCGCACTCCTCAAAGAAAACAATATCACCACCACCTTTGGCGACATCAGCGCGCAGCAACGTGAAGTCATTGCCGATTTTCAGTTTCTCAAGCCAACTCAAAATTTTGGCGACACTCTTCTCAATCTCGACCTCAATCAACTAGAAACTCAACAAATAGTCCAGCCCCTTTACATCAAAGGTCCCGGAATCACACCAAGTAAAAATAAACTTTTTCAATAAATGCTTTACATCGTTTCCACACCCATCGGCAATCTCGAAGACATCACTTACCGCGCTGTCCGCACTCTCAAAGAGGTGGACTTCATCGCCGCCGAAGACACCCGTCATGTCAAAAAACTACTGCAAAAATACGAAATCGAAAACCGGGTCCTCAGCTACCACTCCCACAGTTCCAGCGCTAAAGTTGATTCCATCGTCTCCGAACTCTTGGAGGGCAAGGACGCTGCTATCGTCTCCGACGCCGGCACTCCCGGTATCTCCGATCCTGCCTATACTTTGATCACCTCCGCTATCGAGGCCGGGATCGAAATTTCCCCCATCCCCGGTCCTTCCAGTCTCCTCGCTGCATTGGTGATGAGTGGCAAACGCATGAATCAGTTTCTCTACCTCGGCTTTCTCCCCGCCAAGAAAGGACGCCAAACTCTCTTTAAAAAACTCGCCGATGAAGAGCGCACCATGGTCATCTTTGAGTCCCCTCATCGTCTCCTCAAAACCCTCAACCAAATGCTCGAGTTCTGGGGCGACCGTGACATCGCCATTTGCCGCGAAATAACCAAAATCCACGAAGAAGCCCTCCGTCTCAAAGTCTCCGAAGCTATCGAACATTTCACCACAAACAAACCCCGCGGAGAATTCGTCCTCATTATCTAAATACAACCTAGAGCGGCCAGTTGTAGAGCCCCAGGTTTTTCAGCCAAGTGAGATCATTAGTCGGCGGATAAGAATCAATCTTCCTCACCACGCCGGCAGCCACAGTTGTCTGTACCGTAATCGGTTCAAAATCTCCGGGATAATCTGCCGCCGTTTCTTCCGAAAGCCCCAAGGTCATAATCACTGTCACCGTCGGCTGGCTCTGAAACTCGGTTTCACCATAGGCCTTGTAGGGATCCTCAATCGGATTGATGATAAATTTCAATTCTTCAATATTGCTGCGCAAAGGCGAAATCCCCACAAACTGCACCTCATCCGCCGGAAAACGGAAGTCAGTGAGGTCAGATTTTTGCGGCACCCTAATCCCAAAATCAGTAATATCACTGGCCGCACTGATAAAATCATAGTCCAGAATCTTATTATAAATCGCATTCTCATCTTCCAAACAATTAAATTCCTCCGCACAGATAAAAGTATCGATAATCCCATTTTGATCAAAATCATGTCCTTCCATCCGCATCAGACCCAATACCCAGTCATCCGTCCCCACACCGCGACGACGAGCAATAATCGTTTTTTCCGTCCCGGAACTATCGATCAAGTAGAGCTCATTGACGTGGTTTACGGGCCCTTCATTATTGCAACGACCACGAGTCCCATTACCATCACAAAGCGCATTTGCCTGAGTGTAATTTCCCAGGCCGTTGTTAGAAAAGGGGTTCTCGCCACTGTTGCGATCCCGTGATGGATTATACCTCACCTCACAACTGGGATCGGTCACCGGTAGGGGAGGATCTTGAATCGGGTAGGAGCATTCTGTCCCCAGATCAGTCGGATTAGAAATCGGCGGCACCGGCGTCCGCAAACTCAAACCGGGATCGTAAAAACGCGAAGCATAGACCCCATAATTAGTCCCATAAAATACATTCGAGTCCAACGGTTCATCATACTGCACCACATTGATACTGAAATATTCTTCATAATCGATGGTCCCCGACTGGATCTCATTTGTCAGCATCTGCAAAATAATCTGCGCATCTTGATAAATGGTGTTTTGTACAGAGCTTCTCTTTTCCATTCTCACCACTTCCATCAAAATACTCGAAGCCACCACGGAGATAACTGCAAAAATAGACATCGCCACCAAGACTTCCGCCAAAGTCATCCCTTTTGTATTTTTCCAGCTCTTCATTTTTTAGAAATAGTTATATAGACGCACATAGCGATCAATTGTCCTGATCTTCGATTGAGTTTCCCACTGTACTCTTACTTTTAATAGAACTGTATCCGCCCCCAATTCCAACACTTCCACTGCTCGATGATAGGGCGAGGATTCTGCATCTGCCGTCGCTACTCCCTCGGTGACATATTTTTCAAAGGTCCCGGCCCCCGAATTAATTTCTTCTAGAAAAAGTCGATATTCTTCTTGACCGGCAGCTTGAGACTCCAGATCAAGGGGATAAATCACGCTGCCCTCCGGTGGTATCAAGCTCCAGGCTTCCCCATTTTCTTCCGTAATCGAGAGGTCATACTCCACCGGGATCAAGATATCGTCTTCACGCATTTTTGGTGCTGTACCGCAAGGCTCCGTCGGGTCAATTCGCAACCAACAGTCAGGTTCCGCTGGCGATTTCAGCCAATTACTATTGCGGAGATTTTTGATCCCTTCAATTGCTTCCGTGGCGAGGTTGTGAGCTAGGAGGTATTCTTTGGCCACACGATTGGCGGTAATTGCGCTGGTGATCAAAGACCCCATTACCACGGCTCCCACGCCTAGTAGGGTCACTGAGAGCATTGCTTCCGTCATGATCACTCCCAATTTTCCTTTTTTCCAATTTTTTTCCGTTTTTTTCATAAAATTAGTTTAGGGGCCATTCCAAAAAATCTTCCGGCAGTCCTGAGATTTGATAGATCACGATGTAGCGAGTTAATTCCTCATCCAAATCACTGGATACCATATATATATGACTGGCCTCAGTTTTCGGAAGTAAAGTCGGGCCCTCCGCCGGCACATTGTGAAAGACGCTAAACTCTCCCGAAGTCTTTTCATAAAAAACATTTACCGGAAATTCCAGCTTAGAACCATTGCTATCGTACATCACAAAAGCATGGTTGTTTTCCGTAAAATCAAAGGCCTTTTCTAAAATCACTTCATCCCCAAGCAGATCATATTGAAATGGTATATCGCCGACATCGGCAAAAAGCGCAAGCCCGTTTTCTATTACTGCCACACCATAGCGATCCGGCGTCATTAAAGTTCCCCCTACATTAACAGCCTTATTAGTCACAGCATAGTTGCGAGCAGTTCTAAAGACCGAGAGCACTGATTTATGACGAGAAATAAAACCAAAAGTCCCGGTAGAATCAAAATAGCTACTGACAGCGGCAATCCCCAACATCGCCAAGAGCGTAAAAATCAGCAAGAGCTCAATCAAAGTAAAGCCCTTCTTATTGGACAAAAGCGATTTTTGAATAGGGGAATGAGTGTGCATACCTGCATATTAGCAAAGCTGGAGACAAATGGAAACTCCCCCCAAAGTTTCTCTCTATCTCCAATCTTAGCTAATCAAAGCAGACTATAAATTATAACTTTGTCAAAAGTCAAGAAAATTAAAGTATTCTTAAGGTTATTCTAAAGAGTTTTTACCGCCCAAAGTTTGATTTTTGATTCTGAAAGGCTCATAATTAGAGACCATTTAATCAAAAATTATGAAAGATATTTCAAAAGAGTTAATGGATTTGATCTTTACCAGCCTCGACCACGGCATCAATTCTGTCAGAGACGGAGGCCCCTTAGTCCCTTTCCTCATGGCCAAGATGGGCGACGAAGTAAAGCTAATGCGCGTAGTGCCCAAGGAAGAGAGCAACGTCGAAGACCAAGTAAATCTCATCCTCAAGCAAATCTACCCCGTCTCCGACTACGTCACGGCAGTATTTGAAAGCTTCGTCACCCTCGACGACACCCGCACCGACGCTATCCTCGTCAAGGGCTACGCCAAAGACTCCCCAAAAGTCCACCTCTTCGGCCAACGCTTTGCCCCCAAAAAATTATTGAGGAAATTTAAGACAATCGGCAATCCCGGGTATATGGGGGAGGAGGTGAATCGGTTTATTGAGGAATAAATCTTTTATTTAAAATAAGATCTGAATTATGAGATATGGAGTTCAAGAGATTTTCAATTTTTTCATGATCTTTTATTGGCAGAGAATCAAAATCATTGTCAACAAAATGATTGAATACATCCTCAGCTTTAGAGGTCAAAAAACTAAAAGAAGCTCTCAATTGTTCTAAGAGCTCAATTGATTCATTATAATAAGCCTTAGACTCGACTGGTAAAATTGTATTGTAACTAAATATTCGATCATTAGAATGCGCAATTTTACTCGGAAATAATATTTCACATTGCAGTTCGTCTGCATTGATATAACAATAATTAGATCTTTTTTCTAATTTGACTTTAAAATTCTTCTTCAGAAGAAAATTAACTAGATCAAATACAGAGTATTTTTCAAAATCATAAGAATTAGTAAGCCAATACTTGTTAACACTTTGAATAATTAAATTCTTATCTTTAATTTGCAGTATTCCATTTTTAAAACTTTTTTTTAGATTGAAAGCTTCCCGATCACTTATACCAAAATGCTCTTTTACTTTTTTATAGATTCTCTTGGCTTCAATATTATCCCTATATTGCCGATCAAACTTAACAAATGTATTGATTTGATTAAAACTAATTTCAGGCATTGAAATTGTTAAACCTAAACTTTTACAAAATAGAACTACGTTACTTCCAAAATTCTTAAATTCAAATTGATATCCTTTCGATTCAATAAATTCTTTCAAATCAAATGGGGAGTATTTTTCGTAGTTGTACTTTATTATTTGCAAAAATTTTAATATTAGTTGTTACTCATTATTTACTTAAGGGATTTCAGATGGTCTCTTAACAATAATATATTCAATGCCATTTTTTTCTAAGGTCTCTCTGAGAAATCTGTTAGGCCCTTTATCTATAAAAACCCATACCGGTTTAAAATTATCAGGTCCTAAATTCTCTCTTAACTTAATGTCTCTAGCTAATTCACTAGCGTTTTGACTAAGATCACTATAGTCCTCATTAAAATTTCCACTGAGAATTTTATCTCTTTCATTCTGAGTGATATTAACTTCATTAATATAGTTTTTGACTTCATAAGCAATTTTATTCTTCCTATCCCATACATCTACATGTCTATTTGGCAAAACTTCATCAAATATTCCCGGTTGCTCAATGTCATTGTGTAATGTCGCTGCCCAAAAGTCTTCACCATCATCACCTTTTTGGCGAGCAGTATAGGTTGAATCTGCTTTTTTTGTAATTTTTTCATGTCTATCAAAGTCATTTTTATTCTTAATTGTCATTGTCGTTTTAAAACCTAAATAATTTAGGCTAAAATCATTTAATCTATCAACATACTTCATTACTCCTCTTACGGCTTTACCATAGTCTTTGGCTAGAGGGATGGATACCTTGAGCTTTGTAAGACTAGAAACAGATTTTGAAGGAATTAACAATGAAATAATGCTACCAACCGCTTTACCTTGTGAATAAAGCTCTAATGCCGGACAAGAGTTCAATGAATCGTTGTAAAGTTCTTTCGCAGACAGAAAGGCACTATTTGCAGCCCCTTGCAAAATTTCACTAGCTAACTTGATCAGATTAGAAATTGTTTCCCTATCTAGTTGACTAATTAAATCCGCAATTTCTTCGTAAGTTTCAGCATTTTGCAAAGCCAGACTCAACGAAAATGCCTTGCTAGGTATTGAAGCAATTAATTGAATTACATCAAAACTAAAGCTAACAAAATCTTCAACTTCATCCAATACTATCAATACTCCGTCAACAAAACCATGCATTCCATAGTATGCCAGTTTAGCTTTATTAGTTACTGAACCATAAATCGCACAACTATATTTTTTGTGATTTGAAGTTGTAACTGCATTACTAATTGGATTTACCTCTAAGTCCTTCTCAGAAAAAGCTTGATATAGATTACCATTAGCCAGAACAATAGGATCGCTTAGTGCAAAACCTAATACATCTGTACCACCTTCTGCATAGAAAGCATCCTCAAGTTTACCATTTGTATAAAAACCAGCAAAATATGGGTAATCTATCAAGCTAAGTAGTGGATTTCTTTGGTGCAAAAAAATCGTACCATTCATTAAACGTTGAACATTAGCTGAACCATGTTCGCTTGAAACAACGAGTTTATCCTCTTCAATTGGAGCTCCCAGTCTTGGATTTTCAAGAATTCTATCATTTAAATCATCATCATTGTTAACATCTTCAGAGAGATATTTCACTATTGATCCACGGATTCTCACAACATCAGCCTGGCCATTCAAACCAGGAATATAGTAGAGAATTGATTGTGAACAAGGATTGTCAATACTTGGAGCACCAAACTTTTTTCTACTGCCTTTCATTATTTCGCAACGATTGTATATATACAATCCTAACTCCTCAGAAAATTTGTAACCTCTCTTAGCCCCAGTTGTTTCATCCCACAGGTATACGGGCCAATACTCTGTATTTTCATCATCACTATCTGACTTATCATTGTAAAAATTCCAACTTTCTTCACTGACATTTCTAAAAAATTCTACATAGCTATCCATTTCAAATTTAACAGTATCGTGCAAAGTCCAATAACTTCCTTCATTTGGGAAAAAATATTTCACTGCAAATTCGCTTACCTTCGCAGAGTAGTTATAGTTGCCATAGCTATAATCATCTTTGAAGCAAGGTAAACCATAATAAGATTTCCATGTCTGATCGTTTCTAATTTCATCATAAATCACTTGATCCAGTGTACATACAATATTTTGAACAGCATAAAGATGCTTATTGTTTCTATAGTAAATAGCATCCTTATAATGTGATTTTTGTATTATCTCATAACTCGACTGAAAAGTTTTAATGATATTCTCTGATTCAGTGAAAAAAAAGTCTAGGTTATAGGCACGAACCTCTGGATAACTAGGACCCACAATCCCACTTGGATTTATATAGATAGTAGTTGTTTCTATTTCATATTCATCGGTTGTCCATCCTCCATTAGCCAATTGCTCGCCAATCGCATAGGAAGCAGCACCACTATCGTCTAATTCAATGTAAAGAATACCTTCAAAAACTCCTTTTGATATTGGATTATTCGGAGTGATTATCTTTTTTCCTTCCTGAACCGCAGCATACATATTATCTCTAGTGTTCTGTGATAGATTTAGGTTATCAATTTCAGCTTGATTTGCACTGTCGATCATTAAAACCTCATATTCCGCACTATTTCCATAAGCATGTTGCAAACCCGAAACTGTAGAAATTGCTTCCTGGCCAAAAACCTCCTTAAATAAACCACCTTCTCGCCATGAACTATTTAAACCCCAAAGTAGATTAAAATCTCTACGATTAAGTTTGTAGTCACCTTTATTCGAATGACTATGTACAAATGCTGAAGCATCAATTGTCATTCCACTAAATTGAAAGGTGCTTGGTGTGCCATTAACCTCAGAAAGTACACGATTTTGAGTAACGACCGCCCTCGAAAACCTATTACGATAGCCTAAATCAAAATATCTAGACAGAGTTTCTGCATCATCATGAATTTTATAGATATAATACCAGGATAATGCCGAAGGGCCTTGGTAGGCCATCTCCGAATATCGATTGAGATTATCAAGATCAAGAAATCTACTAGTCACTCTTGGCTGAGAAAGACTGACATAAATCTCCTCATTATTACCCGCAACCGAAAACTTCTGATCACTATATTGTAATTCGCCATCGACAAAATATTCGAATTGTAGAATCAATTGCTCACCTAGACCTACAGTTTCAGTAGTTTCAGTAATCTTTTCTCCAATAAAACCTGGCCGCAAATCAACCAAAGCTGGAGGGACCTCTCCCAAAGTTACATACTCCACAATCACATCTTGATCAGTCTCCGTCGCCCCGACGTAAGAAAGAGTTAAGTTGTTATTATTAATATCATCAGCATCATAGGTCTCTGTTAAAAGCTCACTATCATCACTGGCACGCAACAGCGTTACCTTAACTTGTGATTTTTTCCCTTCCGGCAGTACCGACCAATTTTCAATGAGAATCTCTTCACCGCTATCATCAGTGCCTTCAGCTAATAGATAGGGGAGTGACGGCGGCAAAATTTCTTCTTCGAATTGTGCTATTTCTTTCCCCGATTGATATTGTGGATCATCTAAATCTTTTCCTAAACTGTTCAAAATTTCTTCTCGATATTTTTCTAAGGGTTCTTCATCACCTTGATAAGCCAAAAAGTCGTACCAAAAATCTTCTACGCTAAAGCTACTAGTATCAGTTACTACTTCATTAGTGATACGATTGTATTCTTTTAGAGTTGGCTCTACTGAAACCCATTCTCTTTTTTCTTCAGAGTTGAGAAAATTTCTCAATTGGTTAGTGTCTTCAACTCCATCGAAACCAACCAAATTGGAAAAATTGCCCCCTCTCTCATCATATTCATAATAGATTTCTGCAAAGGTCCATTCCACCGCAAAATACTCTTCATTAGAAAAATCTACATTGTCCAATGGTTGACCACCAAGGTCCAGTCCAGAAATGCTATAAATAGGAACTTCATTGGCTGCAAGTGCAAAATAAGCACTCTTCATTTCTTCTACCGCCAAAAGATTTTTTAATTGCTCGACACTAAATATCGCCACCCCCTTCTTGTATCGAGCGGGAATGCCT
>CAYMGN010000023.1:12047-16771 GCA_964389995.1 uncultured Candidatus Peribacteria bacterium
CATTACAAGCTCCTAGATTTAGACAGTCCAAGCTATCTCTTTCTGCTCCATAATATGGCTCATAATCGATATTGTTTTGGACATAGTTTAAAATCTCAACCGGATTATAGTTCAGCTCAATAGCCAAATCATTGATCCGATTATCTATAACCACCAGATCATCATCCGCCACCACATCCTCATAAACCGGCAACTGCTGTTCAGTCAAAGCATAGGCAGTATCAATACTCACCAAATCCCTCAACCCCTCATCCAAATCCCCAGCATCAGTCAAACGCACACGCGGCTTTTCCAAAGACTTCAACTCCACCTCTTCATCCTTCATCCCAAAAATCGGCGGCTTATCCACCATCTCCACTTCCAATTCTTCCGGCGCTCGCACTCTCTCCGGATCCAAGCCCAAAACCTCGCTCACTTTTTGCTCCCCGACGGCCAATCGCGGATCCACCGCTGCCTGCTGCAAACGCAAAACTTCAAAATACTTCTCCATTTTTTCTTCATCCACACCAAATCCTTCTAATCTCTCTCTTTCGGACTCAATCAATTCTTCCACTTGTTCACTCAACTCCTGACGCTTTGCCAAACCAGCTTGATCACTCCCGGGACCTTGCTTTTTTAATTCATTGACCTCCCGCATCACCCGCGCATAGTTCGGCTGCGCCTTGAGTTTCTCTTCCGTAACTTTTTCTTCAACTAAATTTTCATTCTTCAAATCTTTATCTGTAATTTCTTGCGCCATAGCAGTCTGAACAGGGGAGAGCACTAAACTAGAAACAAATATGGATAGCAAAAAACTTGCCAGTCTTTGTCTAGAAAATAGATTTGAAGAATTCATGGGAGAAATTTATTCGATTAGTCATCCTTCATCATTATCGATTAAGAAGCGCTTTGTCAAACAACTCTGGTTTTCAGCCACGATTTACGGTTACAAGCCATTTTTTTATTCTTTGCTTTGCATTTTTACACTTTACCACGCTAAACGAACACGATTATGACGGGAAGTAAAAGTTCCATTTATTCCTTGAATAAGGCATTAGTGATGATTTTTCTTGATTCAAGAAAAGCGCTTTTGCCATTTTTGACTACCCAAAAGTTTGACAGTTTTAAATTGAAGTACGAAGATAAAGAAAATCTCTGACAAAATAATATGCAAAATTGGACGAAAAAACTCATCCCCCAGATCCTCTTTTTCTTAATCAGTTTTCAAGTAATAAGTTATTCCCCTTACGTAGCCTTGGCCTCACAACTAGACACAGAAGTGTCACGCCCTACGGAATCCGAGATCCAGCAAGCCCGAGAAAATTCTCCTCTAAAATATTCTCAACTCGTCAGAGAGTTAAATCAAAAAGCTAAAAGTAATGATCCGAAAGAAAAAGAATTAGTCCAAGAAAAGCTAAATCAATTCATTGCCGAAGAAGAAGCAAAACTAGAAAGCAAAGATCTTGCCAATGATAAAAAAGAAAAATACCTAGAAAATCTCCAGCTCCAAAAAGTGCTCATCGATCCAAAGTTAGAAAAGGCAGAGCAAATTCGAGAAAGCATCCTCGGATTAAAACCTGATAAAGACAAAACACCAAGAAGCCCATTAGAAGTTGATTTTGTCGAACACCCTCCCAGCTTTAATAGAGCTCCTCCAACTCCAGAAATAAAGAGTCTAAAAAAGCCACAAGTCAGATTAAGCAGTTATCAAAACCTCGATCCCGAACTCAAAGACTTTGTTTTTATCCAACCAGCTTACGCCCTAGATGACAATCAACTCCCTACAATCGAAGATCTCGCCAGTGATCAAAATGAAGTCTTCTTTAATGCAGAAATCGAAAAGTTAGCTTCAGAATTAGGCTACAGTCCGGTCCAGATTTTAAACTATGTCCAAAACAATATCGATTATTCTCCATATTACGGTGCGGAAAAAGGCAGCATTGGTTGTTTACAATCCAAGGTCTGCAATGACGTAGACACCGCTAGTCTCACGATCGCCCTGATGCGAGCCTCCGGCATCCCCGCCCGCTACCAAAACGGACTGGCCCTTTTTAGCGTCGAACAATTAAAAGAACTACTCGCGGTAGACGAAACCCGCACAGTTTACTTTGCCTTCGCCGGATCTGGTATTCCTATCTATTCTCTCACTGGAGCGATAGACGATCAAACCAATGTTGATCAGGCTGATTTTTCTAATGAACAATACTTCGCAGTCGAGTGGACTTCTGTAGAAATCTTTCACCAGTACGATCAAAAAGGCGGCAATGTGACTGGCGATAAAACCTTGCGTGCCATTGACAACAATCAAGATCTCGCAATTGCCCTTAACGGAGAAAACAAAAGACAATGGTTGGAACTAGACCCCAGCTTCAAAAAATATCAGCAAAGTGGTGAGGAGATTGTCCCTCAAACAGAAAATATTGATGTCGAAAATTTTTGGAATCAGTACCTCAGCTACCAGGGAAATGAAACTCCAATCGAAAATTTTATCAGCGAGGTCTACGCTCAAACCAATAAAGATCTCAATCAAGAACAATACCAAAATTCACGTGAACTATATTTTTCAGAACAAGATATACTCCCACCTAGTCTTCCCTATGCCTTAGCATCGGCTGCAGATGGCAGTCTCGATATCGAAAGCTGGAGTGCCCTCCCTGACGAAAAAAGATCAAAAGTGATTTTTACCATTACTAAAGACGAGGACGACAGCGAAATCTTCAGTCATCAGTTTTTTGCCACCGCAGTAAACAACCAAGGATTACGGCTCTACTACGACGGCGTCACCGAGCAGGACAATGACACCATCGATAGCTATGGCGGCATCGAGTCCACTCCTCCATCCCTAGTCTCCGTTAGGCCCATTGTCCAAACCGACCCCTTGGGTCTAGTCGACAGTCAGATGGCTATCGCATCTCTAGAAGGGCAATCTCTCCAAATCGGTGATAAGCTGATATTACAATTCGAATACTTCACCGGAGGCCAAAGCGCCTACCTCGACCAAAAATTCTCAATCGCCGGTAATAGTGAGGGCATTTTTATTTCCCTTGGTCCCGTCTATCCCGCTCCCATCGACTACGAAAATCCCGACGACCGTGATGCCCTCGTCCTTAACATGGGTACTTGGTCGGTCGCTCGAGAATACATCAAGACAATCACCGAAAAAGGCCAACAACTCCAAAAAGTATTTGGCCGACAATATAATAACCGTTTTGCCCGAGCAGTAGTTTCTCAAACTCGTGATCTCAACCGCCTCAGCAACGGCGACGCCACCAGTTTTGATTTCACCGGTATGCAAATCGACGCTGGTTCCAGCATCAATTCTTATTCATACAAAGGCAACTACAACCAAAATGCCAAAGACTTCAATCTCCTCTGGGGCCAAGAAGCCTCCTATCAAGAGGCCGAAATTTTTGCAAAACTCACGCCCCTAGACACAATTTCCACGGTCCGAGGCCTCCAACTTGCTGCCGCAAACCCCGGCGAATACACCATCCACACCATCGATAGCAGCAACGCCAATGTCATAGACACCCTCCAGTTCAGCGCCAACACCAAGTCCTACATGCAGTCCGCAGTCCAAGACGGCAGGACCATCATCACACCCCAAAAGCCGATCACTATGGGTCAATTTGCCGGCATCCTCTACATCGCCATCGATCCCGACACTGCCGAGGCCAACTATGCGATTGGCGAGCAGGTTGCTAATGGGGGGTATGCGACTGGAGGTTATTCTGTTGGCCAAATAACAGTTTACGAATATTGCGGATATAGTTGCCGGGCTTATTGGCATAGCTCGGACGCCCTAAGTGATTTTGTTTACAGCCCATTTCTCAGAAGAACTGAAGGAGAACTATGCACCATCGATGCTATCACATTTGCCAATGTGGTCGGTCACACTGACGACGGTAGCGGTACGATCCCCGCCTATGAAAGTTGGTTTCCTGACTATGGAGCCCCCTGCCTAAAACTGACCAGAAACTACAATGGCACCTTCCATACATTCGTATTGGCAACCAACGCCGCAAAATTTTATTCCAGTGCTAGAGGCTATAATTATTGGGTCCCTAGATCTATCTTTACTGGAAAGGTCGAGGTCGATTTTCCCAACCATGAAGATTACACATACACATTTAATCCTCGAGCTGGAGTTTACTATGGATATTCTAGCGACGGTTCTGCTATTTACTATAGTCCACAACCGCCTGGCTTAGACGAAAATAATTACAATATTTGGTATGACCACGGCAGCACTTTGCCAGCTGACGGATCAGTCTACAAAAGACTTAATGACAAAATTATTGGCCTCGGTGGGAGCCTAATACCCTCAATCCAATATCTAGGTTACCCCATCTCTGAACGCCTAGAAGTTGGTGAAGACGGATACGGCCAAGAAGGAATTTATCAAGATTTTGTTGGTGGCCGGGTCTATATCGAAGAAGACGTCGCTTTTGATGACCGTTACGTCAGTCCCACTAAGATTGCAAATTTCGTCGGTACTCCACACGAAAGTCCGGCTCGAGAAAACTACGGCTTCCCCAAGGACGACCCCGTCACCACTACTAATTCCAATGGCCAAAAAGTAGTTAGGCAGCACTTCACCAATGATACCGTCGTCGAATGGAACACAGAGACCGACGCAGTCAATGTCACGGAGTACCTTAAGTATGACTGTAAGTTGTATGATCTAAATTCCTTAGCCGACAGTTTTAAATATTTAATTTTCCTCCATGGAATATTGGATGGAG
>CAYMGN010000024.1:0-10213 GCA_964389995.1 uncultured Candidatus Peribacteria bacterium
TTGGTAGGCCAGTTTCATCTGCTTTACATTACCCATTCGCGAACTATTGACAGAAAGTCAAAAAAACTACTAAAATAGGCATACTAACCACCATAGTCATGCCTATTTTTTACGAAAGGAAAGAAGATCAGGACAAAGTAACCATTGCCTTTAAATACCGCATTCATTTTATCTTATTAGTTTGTGTCGTAACTCCACTTGCCATAAACTTAATCTTCCCCAACCTCAGCCAACAAGCCTGGGATATCATTACGGCCATACTTCTCGCTCTCATATTTTATTATCTTGTCGAAACCTTCAAACCCAACAGTGAAGTAGCGAAAGCCATGAAAGCAGAAAAAATTTTAGTTTACGGATCAGCTTCTTCCCTCACTAACCACCTCACCTATGAAATCCCCAAAAAAAATCAAAAAAATTAAGATTCTCAAGGAGTTTTTCGAATTTCTCAAAGAATACAAAGTAATCGGCCTCGCTCTCGCCTTTATCATGGGGGCAGCCAGCACTGATTTGGTTTCTTCTCTCGTCAATGACATCATCATGCCCATCTTTTCGCCCTTGATCTCCAGCGATTCCTGGCGTGAAGCCGTATTTTCTCTCGGTCCAATCAACCTCCGCTATGGCTCATTCTTAGCTGAATTACTCAATTTTACCATCCTCGCCTTCGTCGTCTTCTTCATCGCCAAAAAAATCCTCAAAGAAGAACAAGTCGAAAAGAAATAACCCTCCAAAATGTCCTTTTTCTTCACTATCTATTTCCTCCTCTTTGGTGGGATAGAAACAAACATCCCGGCGCCAACCGTAGTCGAACCAACCGCTAACATCGAAACCCCGGCGCCAGCTCTCCATCCCATGGCCATCGAACGTCTCCGCGCCCTCGACTACCCCGCCGGCCAATTTACCATCGAAGAAGAACTCGCCAACGGTTCCAATTACAAGCGCTACATCGCCTCCTATCTCTCCGAAGGCCTCAAAATTAACGGTCTCCTCACAGTCCCACTTGCCGACGAGCCGGCTGAAGGCTTCCCCGCAATCCTCTTTCTCCATGGCTACATCCCTCCTAAGCAATACTCCACCGTCAACAGCTATCCCACCTATCAAGCCCGCCTCGCCCGCGCCGGATTTGTCACTTACAAGCCAGATCTCCGCGGCCATGACCAGTCCGAGGGCGAACCGGTAAGCGCCCATTATTCCGAAAAATACGTCATCGATACCATCTACGCCCTCAAATACCTCCAAAACTACCAGTCCGTCGATCCCGAACGCATCGGCTACTGGGGACACTCCAATGGGGGACAGATCGGTCTCCGCCTCCTCACTATTACGCCCGAGATCAAAGCAGCATCCCTCTGGGCCGGAGTAGTTGGCAGCTACGAAGACATGTTTGAAACCTACAACCCCCAAATCGACTTCCTCAGCGAAGCCCAGGACAGTGATCTCGTAGTCAATAATGGACTTCCCAGTGAAAATCGCGATTTCTGGAACACCATTGACCCCTTCGCTTACCTAGATGACATCACCGCCCCCATCCAAATCCAACACGGCACTAACGACGACAGCGTCCCCCTCGAGCTCTCCCTCAGCCTCAAATCAGCCCTCGAAGCCCTCAACAAAGAAGTAATCTACTATGAATACGCCGGCGACGACCACAACATCGCCAACAACGCCAATACCGCCTTCCAACGCGATATTGAGTTTTTTAATCAAAACCTTTAATCAAATTTATGCCCCAAACAATCATCCCCAATCTCTGGTTTGACCATCAATCAGAAGAAGCCGCCCAATTTTATTGCTCGCTTTTTCCCAATTCTCAGATCACTAACAAATTGCTCTACAGCGAGGCCGGTAGGGAACAACACGGTCAGGAACCGGGTAGCGTAATGACCGTCGAATTCCAACTCGGTGATTACCGTTTCGTCGCCATCAACGGTGGCCCCATTTTTAAGCTCAATCCCTCGATTTCTCTCTTTGTCCGTTGCCAAGACGAATCCGAAGTAGATCAGCTCCACTCCAAGTTAATGGCAGGAGGTAAAGAATTAATGCCCCTCCAAAAATACGATTTCAGCGAAAAATACGCCTGGGTCGAAGATCGCTACGGTCTTTCCTGGCAATTATTCCTCGGAGACGCCCCCGACCAACAAAAAATCACTCCCTGCCTCATGTTCGTCCACAAAAACAACGGCAAAGCGAAAGAAGCAATGCAATTCTACACCCAACTCATCCCCAATTCCAAAATCGGCGAAATCTCTCGCTACCAGGAATCCGAAAAGCCAAACACTCCGGGCACAATCAAACACGCCTCTTTCTGGCTCAACGGCGAAGAATTCAAATGCATGGACAGCGCCTACGACCACCAATTTGACTTCAACGAAGCGTTTTCTCTCCAACTGGATTGCCAAGATCAAGATCAACTGGACCACTATTGGCAGGCACTCTCCGCCCACCCCGCAAGCGAACAATGCGGCTGGCTCAAAGACAAATACGGCCTCTCCTGGCAAGTGGTCCCCAAAGAGATGAGCAAAATGCTCCTCAACCCCGACAAAGAAAAAGTAAACCGCGCCCTCGCAGCAATGTTTGAAATGAAAAAAATAGATTTAGCCAAGCTCAAGGCCGCGTTTGAAGGGAAAAACTAGCACCAAAAATTCGACCTACCCAGATAAAAACATTACATCTAAGGGTAGGTCTTTTGTCCATTTCACATCAGCCTCTTTAAGCGAGAATTCACCATCGTGGAGAAGTGATACCCCGCCATAATGATGAAAATCACAAGGAATACAACCAAAATTGAAGGCGGGCCAAATAGGGCTTCATGGTTGTAATCCATCCACATCGAGAACAATAGCCCTATCAGTTCCACAAACCCCACGATAGTTGCGGTGAAAAAAAATGATGCCAGCCCTATTATCAATAGCGCCGTAATCACTTCCAACGTTTTCTTCATTGTCATCCCTCCTGAGCTACACTGTGGATAAAGGTTATAAATGCAACCACTACCCCCAGGTAATACCCCATCTTTAATGTCTCCCAATTGGAGAGGTTATAGGCAGGTTCTCCCTGAAAGAGGGCAGCAATAACCAATTTGAAAACGCAAAAAACGATTGATATCGCAATGGGTACTACAATCATTATAGCAAGGAACCGTAACATTTTTTCTTTTGCTTTTGACATCACCGTCTCCTCAGACTGTGTGAGTGTGAAATGTGAACGAACGATTTGCCCCGAGACCAAACCCGCTCTTAAAAGCAAGTCCAGCCATCATTGAAGGCCACAACATCTTAGCTCCTGGACAACAAATGTCAACTTAGCTTAAGATTGCTCCAAACTGAAAAAATCATGACTTACCTCATCCCTCTATTACTGGCAATCTTCCTCGCGATCAACATGGGTGGTAGCGGCACGGCCCCGGCCTTCTCCGCCGCCTACGGAGCCAATCTGATCAAACGCTCACTCATACCCGGCCTTTTCGGCCTCGCTGTCCTCGCCGGGGCCTCCCTCGCCGGCTCACAGGTAACCTCCACCCTCAACAGCGACCTCCTCGCACCCACCCTCTTCACCCCCCTCAACACCTCCATCATCCTCCTCGCCATCTCTCTCCCTCTTCGCCGCCAACCTCCTCTCTGTGCCCCAATCCACCAGCCAATCCACCGTCCTTGCCATTGCCGGCGCTGCGGCAGCCACCGGCGGCCTCAACACCCAAAAACTCTTCCTCGAAATCATCCCTACTTGGATCATCCTCCCGATCATTTCCTTCCTCATCCTCTACATCCTCGCCAAATGGATTTTTCCCCATCTCAAAAAACAAGTCCCCAACTACGATTTTTCCCATCTCAAAGTCCACCCTCTCCTCAAAGCTCTCTTGATCCTCGCCTCCCTCTACGTCGCTTTTTCCATCGGTGCCAACAATGTCGCCAACGCCGCCGCCCCCATCACCGCTCTCCTCAGCGACCTCAACCAGCCCTTCCTCCAGCACTATCTCCCCATCCTCATCATCGCCCCTTGCTTCGCCCTCGGCAGCTCCCTTTTCGGCCATAAACTAACCGAAAACACCGGCAAAAAAATAGTCTCCATCGGTCCATTCTACGCTTTGGTGATCGCCCTGACCGTCGCCAGTCTCCTCCTTTTTTCTTCCCTCTATCACGGTATCCCCACCTCCCTGGTCCAACTCAATGGCGCCGCCTTTATCGCCCTCAGCGTCGCCCAAATCGGTCTCAAGGCCACCTTAAAAAAACATATCGTCAAAAGATTCTTTCTCGTCTGGTGCATCGCCCCCATTTTTTCCTTTACACTGAGCTTTTTCCTCATTAACCTAAGCCTAAACCTCTAATTCCTCAAAATGTCCCACCCTCACAACCTTAGCCACCACCACCACAAAAAATACCGCCAAAAAACCGCTGACCACGAACGCAACAAATGGCAAATCGCCCTTGATCTCCTCATGTACCCCATCGGCCTCATCGGTCCGCTGATGATGATCCCCCAAATCCTCAAGATCTACCTCAATCAAGACGCTTCCTCCATCGCCGTTTCCTCCTGGATCCTCTTCTTTTTCGGCGCTTCTTTCTGGGTCATCTACGGCTTTACCCATCGCGACAAAATCATCATCATCTCCAACATCGCCTGGCTTATTTCCTACGGTTTCGTAATCGGCGGTGCTTTTCTCTACTAACTATGCTAATATCAAGCCACAAATTTAAAGAAAAAAATGCTTATCACTACTACAGAAAACGTCCCCAATAAGACCATAGCCGAAATCCTCGGTGTCGCTCGCGGTAGCACTGTCCGTTCCCGCAACGTCGGCCGTGATATCTTCGCCGGTCTCAAAAATCTCGTCGGCGGCGAAATCGAAGAGTACACCAAGCTCCAAGCTGACTCTCGTGAACAAGCCATCCAGCGCATGATCACCGACGCTGAAAGCATGGGCGCCAACGCCGTCATCAACATGCGCCTCGCTACCTCAGTAGTCGCAGCCGGAGCTGCCGAAATCCTCGCCTATGGTACTGCTGTAAAACTCAACTAGATGAACGAATTTGCCATTATTTATTCAGCCGTCAATCTCGGGATCTGGTTTATCCTCCTCGCCCTACTCATCTACCTGATCATCCGCAGAATAAAAATCAAGAAAGTTGAAGATTTCGAAAATCGGGATAATTAGCCTCCTCCTCGGACTATTGATCGTCACCTTCATCATTTATCGCCCCCAACCTCCAGCCCTTGATGAAGGCCAAATTGCCCAGTCATTTAGTTTCGATTATCCCGTAGACTACCACTATCGCCAAACCATCAACGATTGCGGCCCCTTCAATGTCGCCGCCGTAGTGAGAATCCTCACTGAAGAAAACGTCGATTCTGCCCTTTTTGCTCAAGAAATCGGCTGGCGACTACCAAATAAATACACTCTCCCCTGGGGCATGGAAAAACAACTGAAAGAAAATGAGCTCACCATCGAAACCCCTAACCTCAAGCCCTTCAACGACAAACAAAGATTAAACTACCTCTACCAAACTCTCTCCCACCAAAAACCGATCATCCTCCTCGGCGAACGCGAAGGCTACGAGCACTACATCACCCTCCTCGGCTTTGAACGCACAAAAGGGGAGTTTTACGCTTACGATAGCCTAATGCCGGAAGGCGACCCCGGCCTCACCATCGACCAAAACGGCTCCGGCCCCGGTAACCGCAGCTACGATCAAAAAGACCTCCTCGATTTCTGGCGCGGAGGTGGTATGTACGGCCAATATCAGTGGTATGCCCTTGTAGCAGCCAATTAAATTTCCATTTGACAAAACAAACTAATGCATTTAATATGCCAGCCTTTTATGCATCTATTTCTTAACCAAACATGCATGAAGAAACTTACTACTCTTTTAATGGCTCTCGTCCTTACTACCGGACTTGCTGCCTGTGACTCGGCTTCTACTACAGAAGAAGAAGTTACTAACTCAGCAGAAACTGCTACCTCTGAAGAAACAATGACTGACGAGGACACAGCTATGGACGCTGAAGAAGAAACTGAAGACTCAGAAGACGAAATGGATTCTGAAGATTCAGAAGAAGAAGACGCTGCAGACGAAGATACTGCGCAAGAAACTGCGGAAGAAACTGAAGCAACAACTGAAGAAGTTGAAGCTTAAGTTTTATTCAGAATAGGGGGGACTAAAATCCCTCCTTTCTTCTATCTCCACTTTTTCATTTCAGGATTAAAATGTGCTAAACTGGTTGCACAAAGCCTCCAGCGCTTTGACTAGTCGACTAATCAACCACAAGATGCACACCACAAAACCAACAATCCCTTTCGGCATCGCCGCCCGCATCTGGTGGGCTTATACTTGGCGCAGTATTCTCATCTTGATTCCTCTTGGAATATTTTTTTCCTATATCTTTTTTTTGGTAGACACTCCACTTTTGATTTTTAGCCTTGGTTACAAACTAACTTTTATTATACTAAGTTTTTTGACTACGGCCTTTTTCTTCGGAGAAACAATCAAAATGCAGTTTAAGCAATACACTCTCAAACTCCAGCGTCAAGACCAGGATCAAACAGTAACCTGGGGCATCCGTTTAAATCTCTGGTGGTATGTAGCCTGGAGAATCTTTCTTATTAACCTTTTCCTCACTTTTGCTCTGTATTTTGCAGTTACTCAAGATCTCGATACCGCGCTCAGTTTTAGTATTCCTTACTACCAGACCGATAGTTACTTTGAATATGTTTTAAATGACAATGGTGTGGCAATTACTGGTATTGGTAATTATGTTCTCGCCGTCGGCAATTTTATTTCCTCTATCATCTACATCCTCGCCTCAATCTACTTCACCGGCAAAGCCGTCATCCACAAATACTCAGACTTCCAACTCGCACTGGTAAAATCTAAATCATCCCCAGATGAACACAACCAAAAAGCCTAGTTTTAGTATCGCTCTACGCATCTGGTGGGCTTACATCTGGCGTTCATTATTGGTGACTATTGTTTTTTACTCTCTCTTTTCTACCATAGTGGAGCAGCTCTTTGACGGCTCTCTCAGTCAATATTCCCTCACATTCTTTAATAATCGGTCCTATCTCGTTACGGACCTCATTGCCTTAGTGGTAAACCTCTTTTTGAGCATCTACCTCTGGAAATTCATCCTCGACAAAAAATACGGCTCCCACCGCCTCCAGTTTCACCCCAAAGCAAAACTCCCTCAAAACAAGCCTACATTTTGGATGCTCACCCGCATCTGGTGGCTCTTTCTCTGGCGCAGTATTGTCGCCGCAATCATCATCGCCCTTTTCCAAACATTCATCACCATCTTGCTCGCCCAGCTCTTTGGCGATAATATTTTTTCTATTGAAGAAGCCTATGACTCTTTTCTGCGCTTTAGTCTTTTTTCATTTTTTGCTACTATCATCTCCTTTGTCGTCTACGCCATCGCCACTATCTACATCGTCCGCGATCTCGTCCTCCACCAATATAAAGATTTTATTCTTAAATTAACAAAAATTAATATTTAATTCCCATGACCAAGATCAAACAGCCTAATTTCAAAATCAATCTCCAAATATCCTGGGCTTATTTCTGGAGAACCAGTTTAGCAGTATTCTTATCTAGCTTTATAGTAGGATTTATCGTCGGTTTTATTGATGGTTATGCTACAGAAGTCTATCAAAAAAGTTTAACCGACGAGGTATACTTTTTTGTATCCGATGTTGTTCCTATCTTGGCCACGATCATATTTGGTATCTATTTCTGGAAGGAAGTATTAGATCTCGAATATGACGGATTTACTGTGAAAGTAAAAACGGAAAAGAAGATATTCAATAATATACCTTCATTTTGGATGAGTATACGAATGTGGTGGTATTTTTACTGGAAGCTTTTTCTAATTCGCTTTTCTTTTGCATTGCTCGTCAATTTTTTCATCGAAAGTTATCTACAAATAGACGAATTTACTTCTACCATCATTGTACTTTCCTTTATTTTTGTTATCGAGTTTCTTGCAACACTATTCATCTGTAAATATTTTCTCCAACATAATTTTGATGATTTCGTTTTTGAAATTGAGAAGAAATCAGAATAATAATATTAACACCTGAAGTCCACATCCCATGACTACAAACACAACCAAAAAACTTAGTTTTGGCATCCTCCTCGGGATCTGGTGGGCTTACCACTGGCGCTCTTTTCTCGCAAATCTTGCTTTCTCCCTCTTATTTTTCTTCCTCATCATCCTCGCCGACCAAGTTGTCACAATGCAATATGGAACCAGTTTTAGCGAAGGCTTCTATCAATTTACTGGCTCAATCAACACACTCATCGGGGCCCTTATCAGTATCTATCTCTGGAAATACATCATTGGCAAATCCTTTCAGGGCTACACTCTGACACTAAAACCCGACCACAAATTGCCAGATCACCAGCCAACATTTGGCATGCTCACACGGATCTGGTGGCTCGTCACCTGGCGCACTATTGCCCTCATTTTACTTTGTCTAGTAGCACAGCCAATCTTAATGCTCTTTTTATACGAAATAACCGGCGTAAGTCCCGGTAGTTTCGACCGTCTAAACTTCCTCTTCATTGTTGATCTTGTCACTACGCTTTTAGTTTTGATTTTAGCCTTTATTGCCGCAGTCTACGTCATCCGCGATCTCCTGCACCATCAATTCGAAGATTTCCAACTTCAATTAACCAAAAACAATTAATTTAACCCCTTCACCACATGCAATATCTCTACCTAGCCCTCGCCTTCCTCGGCATCATCCTCCCATACTCCCAATACATCCCTTTCCACCTCGAAAACGGCTTTAATATACCGCTGATGTTCGAACAACTCTTCGTCAATAACATCACCATGTTCTTTGCCTTCGACCTTTTCGTCGCCGCCGCAGTTGTGATTGTTTTTATCATCCACGAAGGCCGCAAAAAAGAGATCAAATACTATTGGATCCCTCTCCTTAGTATTTTTATGATAGGCCTCGCCTTCGCCTTCCCACTTTTTCTCTATCTACGCGAAAGGCAACTAAAGAAGTAATTATTGCTCCACATCAAAAATATTCATCTCACTCACCCCCGCAGTAACCGCTAGTGGAATCAAATAAAATTTCTTCCGCCTCCTATTCAAATCCCGCACCGACTCCCTATATTCCTTCACTTCCGCCTCAATTTCTTCTTCCAGCAAACGGATTTCTTTCCTGATACCCAAAAAATTCACATCCCGCCCCAACTCCGGATAAATCCGCCCCAAATCCATTGCCTTGTTGATCTGCTTAGTTAAGTCATATTCGTACTCCATCTTTACACCACTCGCGTCAACACTCTTAGCCGCCAAACGCCTCCCCACAATCAGCTGCTGGATCAAAACCGCCTGACTTTCGCCATATTTCTTGACCAATTCCACTAAAAGCGGCACCTTGTCCTGCCTTTTACTGAGTTTTTTTAGTACTTGATCCCATTGTTTTTCTACTCCATCACGCAAACCACGCAAATACCTCACTCCCACAATCGACCACAACAAGAGCACAATCGCCACCGCACTACCGATAATTATTACCGCATCATTCATAGGGATTTTTTTATAACTTCTCCGATGATAACATAAAATTTTTCCTCAACCCAAGAGCAATCAAAAGCATCAACAAGCTAAACATCCCCGACTCCACCAGCGTATCCAGAAAAACAATCTGCCCCAAAATCCCCACACTGGCACAAAAGGCCACTTCTGCCATACCCCCTCGCGCCCACAATCCTCGCAAAATCAACCACCAAATCGCCAAAAAAATCCCCAGCCCCAAAACTCCGAGATTTCCCGCCACCGTCAGATACCAATTATCCACAGTATTTAATTGCTCTACCTTAGCCGAGGACGGCCCATAAACTCCCAAGCCATGCCCCCAAGGATGTCTCACAATCTCCTCCAAAGTCTCCAGCGGATAGGCGATATGCTCCCAGTCCGACTGCTTCAGATCTAATTTATCTAGATTGAAGAAAAATAAAGCCGCCGCCGTCACCAAAATCACTCCGGCAACTAAAACCAACTTCTTCCAATTCTTTTCCAACCACTTTCTATTTTTAAGACCTAATGCCGCCATCCCGGCCAAAATCACCGCAATCCAAGCCCCCTTCGAAAAAGTAAGCGCCAAATTAATCACCCCCAAGGCTAAAAGCAGCCATTTTTTCCAGCCTTTCAGCGCCGCCGACATCAAGGGCAATAAAACCGCCAAATAAGCCCCATAGCGCGT